>JAUNJS010000372.1 GCA_030533125.1 Eubacteriales bacterium
CGAGCTGGATCAGCTCTTTGATCTGGCGGCGGACATCGAGGCCAACCGCGCCAAATACGCGGAGGCCTGCCACGGCAAGAAGCTGGCGACCCTCTTTTACGAGCCCTCAACACGCACGCGTCTCTCCACCGAGACAGCCATGCTGAACCTGGGCGGCTCAACAATGGGCTTCTCAGACGCGGGAAGCTCCTCCGTCTCCAAAGGGGAGAGCGTCGCCGACACCATCCGCACCGTCGCCTGCTTTGCCGACATCGCCGCGATCCGGCATCCGAAAGAAGGCGCCGCCATGGTTGCCACGCAGGTCTCGAACATTCCGATTATCAACTGCGGAGACGGCGGCCACCAGCATCCCACCCAGACGCTGACCGACATGATGACCATCCGCTCCCTCACGGGAAGACTTACCAACATGACCATCGGTCTCTGCGGCGACCTGAAATTCGGCCGCACTGTCCACTCCCTTGTCAACGCCATGTCCCGCTACCCGGGCATCAAGTTTATTTTCATCTCTCCCAACGAACTCACCATTCCCGATTATGTCACCGACATGCTGGATGAAAAGAGGATTCCCTACGAACAGTACATCAAGCTCGAGGACATCATCAGCCGGCTTGACATCCTTTATATGACCCGTGTCCAGCGCGAGCGCTTCTTCAACGAAGAGGATTATATCCGACTCAAAGATTTCTACGTACTGACAAAAAGAATCATGCGCAAGGCAAAAACAGACATGTATGTCCTGCATCCCCTCCCGCGCGTCAACGAGATCTCCGTCAAAGTCGACAGCGACCCCCGCGCGGCATACTTCAAACAGGTTCAATACGGCGTCTATGTCCGCATGGCCCTCATCCTCACACTCCTGGGCATTCACGTCCGCGATGACGGCAGCACCTGGTACGAACCCTTTGAATAACCGTATCAGGAAGAGCAGGTCTTTGAAGGACAGCCTTTTGAAGAACAGAACATCTTAAAGCACCGGGTCGGAAAACCGGCTTTTCCGGGAAGCCGTCCCGTTTCCTCTGACTCTCTGACTATTTTATATGAACGGATACGGAGGTGAATTTTTATGCTGAATGTCGGTAAAATCGAAAACGGCATCGTACTTGACCACATCCACGCCGGGCTGGGCATGTCGATCTACCATCATCTGGAACTTAACCGCCTGGAATGCCCGGTCGCCATCATAAAAAATGCCCGCAGCAACGCCATGGGCAAAAAAGATATCCTCAAAATCGAAACCGACGCGGACAGCATTCATCTGGATGTCGTCGCCTTCATCGATCCTGAGATTACCGTCAACATCATCAAGGGCGGAGAACTCGTCGAAAAGAAAAAGCTTCCTGTTCCCAATGAGGTGCGCAACGTCATTAAATGCAACAACCCGCGCTGCATCACCACCGTCGAACAGGGCGTCCAGCACATCTTCTACCTGGATCCCCGCCGCAAAATCTACCGCTGCCGCTACTGCGACGAAAAATACACCGAACAGGAAACCGACTGGTAATTACAAAAGCTGCCACCGGAAACATGCACGGGACAGGAAACCGGCCGGTAATCGGCCGGTAATGATTGAACTGCTGCCGGAAACATGCACAGGACAGCATATCCGCCGGTGATCGGCCGGAGAATACACACGGGACAGGAAACCGGCCGGGGAACGTTGAAAACGCAGGAAAACGCATGGAAAAAACTGACAACAATAGTGATCATAAATCAGAAATAACCGCGCGGGAGCCGATGGAACTCCCGCGCGGCAGCGATCTCGCGGCAGACATGCGCAAGGAACAGGAACGCGCGCATGAAATGACTGGGAGCGGATCCGCGAGGCAGGTCCCGGATAACAGCCGGCAGCCCGCCGAATACGGGTCACGCAGAAATGACATTGAAAAAGACCTGCGGAAAAAGTTCAAGAGAGATCTCATCGGCCGGTTCGAAAAAGCCGTCGTCCAATACCAGCTGGTCGAAGAGGGCGACCGCATTGCCGTCTGCATTTCCGGCGGAAAGGACTCCATGCTGATGGCAAAGCTCTTCCAGGAGCTCAAGCGCCACAACAAGTTTCCCTTTTCGCTCTTTTTTTTGAGCATGGATCCCGGATACCTTCCCGAAAACCGCCGCCTGATCGAGGAAAACGCAGAACTTCTGGGCATTCCGATCGAATTCTGCAGCACGCAGATCTTCGATGCCGTCTCCACGATTGAAAAATCTCCCTGCTACCTCTGTGCGCGCATGCGCCGCGGCTATCTCTACCGCTTCGCCAAAGAGCGCGGCTGCAACAAGATCGCCCTCGGCCACCATTACGACGACGCCATCGAGACCATCCTCATGGGCATGCTCTACTCCGGCCAGTACCAGGCCATGCTGCCCAAACTCCGAAGCACCAACTTCGAGGGCATGGAACTCATCCGTCCCATGTACCTGATCCGCGAAAAGGACATTCTCCGCTGGCGCGACTACAACGGCCTGCGCTTTCTGCAGTGCGCGTGCCGCTTCACCGAAGCCCTGGAAAAGGAACGATACGGCGCCTTCGATGAGCCCTCCGCCTCCAAACGTCTCGAGACAAAAAAGCTCATCGCCGAGCTCTCGAAAACCATCCCCCAGGTGGAAGCCAACATCTTCCGCGCGACCGAAAACGTCGTCCTGAACAAGGTTCTCGGATACAAGATCCGCGGTGAAAAACACAGCTTTCTGGAAGATTACTGATCAAAAGGGCCTTTTACAAAAGGCCCTTTTTTCGCATATCGTGATACAGCCCCTTTTACAGCAAACCCCTTTTCGACATTTCGTGATACAGCCGCGCGACCGGAAGTCCCACGACATTGTTGTAATCCCCGTGGATCCCCCGGATAAATATGCAGAAAGCCCCCTGGATCCCGTAAGCGCCCGCTTTATCATAAGGCTCTTTCAAAGAAATATATCCCTCAACCTCCCCTTTGTTCATGGGAAAGACATCGACTGCCGTCTCCTCGTGGAAGGAAAAGGTGTCAACAGGGACGGTTCTGACTGACACATTCTGAAGAGATGAGCCATCGCCGGATTCCCCTGCTTCTAAATCAGTCACAGGAACACACGGATCTGCGGAATCCTCCCCTTCCACACAGCAGACCGTCACGCCGGTGTACACGTGGTGCGTCCGTCCCCGGATCATGCCGATCATCCTTGCCGCGTCCGCCCGGTCAACGGGTTTCCCAAGAATCTCTCCATCCACAGCGACGACCGTGTCCGCTCCGATCACAATGATCCGGTCGCCCTCACAAGGCTGTACCTTCCCTGCCACCTCCATCGCCTTCTGGCGGGAAAGCTCCTCCACGACCAGAGCCGGATCAGATTCCGTGACGATCTCCTCTCCCTTCGCGGGAATCACCTCATATTCCGGGATGACTGCGCGCAAAAGCTCCCTCCTGCGCGGCGACTGCGACGCCAGAATAAATCTGTCCATTTATTTCGTATCTCCTCTCTTTTTACTGGACAGTGAAAAGTTCTCACCGTCAATTACACCTTAAAAATGGCGCTTCTGTAGCTTGGGTGGGTAAGTAAGCGCTGGATCTTGCCCACCAGCGA
>JAUNJS010000373.1 GCA_030533125.1 Eubacteriales bacterium
TTTAAGAATTGCTTCGCTGTCAGAACTGCAGGAAGCAGCGGAATTATTGGAAGCAATAAAACTGCCGGAAGCAGCGGAAGTAGCGGAAGCAATAGAACCGTTGGGAACAGCGGAATCTTCGGAAGAAATAAAACCAATGGAAACAGTGGAATCATCGGAACCATCGGAACCGTCGGATTCTTCGAAGGCAGTGCCCGTGATCCGGGGTGAAATATGGATCCCGCTCTGCTCCATGACACGTCCGCCGTAGGATACGCGCTCTGCCGAATCATGGTTTCCGCTGATGATAAAGACCCGGAGCTTTCTTTTTACCAGCGAGACCAGAAAGTCGTCAAACAGGTTGACGGCTTCCACGGAAGGAACTGATTTGTCATAGACATCTCCGGCAATGATCACCGCGTCGGGAGCCTCCTGATCGGCCAGATCTATGATCTGATTTAAAATATATTTCTGATCCTCGATCATGGGAAATGCGTTGACCCGTTTTCCCAGATGCAGATCCGAAAGGTGGAAAAACTTCATATTTGTTTACTCCCTGGTGAAGCCGGGAAGACCCGGCATAACCGTTTACCGTTGCCACAATTTCGCCTACAGACAGCCTCGCGACGCGGACAGCCTTGTGATACAAACAGCCTCGTGACGCGGACAGTCTCGTGGCTCAAATCTTTTCGTGACGCGGACAGCCTCGTCGTTCCCGGCAGTCACTTCTCATCAATCACCTGGAACACGTAAAACTTTAAATAATAGGACTCTTCAGAAGCCCACAGGATCGGGTGATCCGGTGCCTGCGTGCGGAATTCGATCTGCCGGAGGCGCTTGTGCGCGTCCCTTGCAGCCTGCGCGATGGTATCCCGGAACAGCTCCGGATCCATAAAATGGGAACAGGAGCAGGTCGCGAGGAACCCTCCGTCCCGCACGAGCCGAAGGCCGCGCTGGTTGATTTCCCGGTATCCGCGGACGGCAGCCTTGATGGAGTTCCGCGATTTCGTGAACGCGGGCGGATCCAGAATCACGACGTCATACTGCTCACCTTTTTTATGGAGTTCGGGAAGCAGATCGAAAATGTCGGCACAGAGGTATTGGAGCCGTGTCCCCCCGGCGTTGACAAGCCATTTTCCGGAGCATTCCCCGGGAACGAATCCGTTCAGCCGCGCGTTTTCCCCGGCCTGTTTGATCGCGAGCTCCGACGCGTCGACACTGGTGACTTCCGCCGCGCCGGCAAGCGCGGCATTCAGGCCGAAGGAGCCGGTATGTGTGAAGCAGTCCAGCACGCGGGCCCCGGGACAAAGACGCGCGGCCGCGCGCCGGTTTTCCTTCTGGTCGAGGAAAAACCCTGTCTTCTGCCCGTTTTCAACGTCAACGACATAGCGGACGCCGTTTTCCGTGATCTGCACTTTTGTATCAAAAGGCTCTCCGATAAAACCCTTGTATCTGCGCAGCCCTTCCTTTTCCCGTACCTTCGCGTCACTCCGCTCATAGATGCCGCGGATCCGGATCCCGTCCTGCGCGAGGATATCCGTGAGCGCATGCAGAATCAGAGGCTTTAGCCGGTCAATCCCCAGGGCGAGCGACTCCACGACCAGCACATCCTCATATTTATCGACTGTCAGGCCCGGCAGAAAATCCGCCTCCCCGAATATAACCCTGCACGAAGACGTGTCAATCACTTTTTTCCGGTATTCCCAGGCATCCCGTACCCTCTGCTTCAGGAAAGCCGGGGTGATGACATGCTCCTCCCTGCGGCTCATCATCCGGATGCAGATCCGCGACGCGCGGTTGATAAAACCCCATCCGAGAAAGTACCCGTCAAAATCCCGGACGGCCAGAATATCTCCGTCCTCAAAGACTCCCTCTGTATGATCGATTTCATTATCGTAGATCCACAGACCGCCCGCTTTCAAAGACCGCGCGCCGCCTTTTTTAATCCAGGCGGAAGCATCGCGGCAGAGGCTCTGGTCCGGGGGAAATGGTTCAGCTGTCGAAAAGATATCTGCTTTCATTTGTTTTCCTTTTTTTATACTATATGGTCAATCCCGTTTATGTGACAGAGGATCCATCCAATAGATCATACCACAAAACAGGGACTGCGAAAAATGTATTTGCCCGCAAAAGCGGTTCCGGCTCTGCTGCAAAGCAGTAACACAGTGCGTGTACTTTATATTAAAAAAAGAGAGGTCATTGACCTCTCCTTGAAAGAAGTGTTTTATACCAGCTCGAGCCCGAGCGTTTCCTCAACATATTTTGATGCTTCCTTTTCACTCAGAGAAAACCTGGCCATGATCTTTTCGATGATTTCAGAAGGCATCAGATGCATCTCGTCCGGATTTCTTTTGCAAGTGAATCTATACAGCCCTGAACAGGATATGGTATATTATTTATAGAGAAAATCGACGGTGAAAACGTGAATTCGTATTATTTTGATTTCAATATTCAAACGGATCGGGAAGAATATATGAACAGAGATAAAGTGGCAGTCATGGTGGACTCCGGATGTGATATTGCGCAGGATTGTATAGAAAAATACGGTCTGTGGCTCCTCCCGCTGCACATTGATTACGCGGAAAAAGCGTATCTGGACGGGGTTGATATCGATCCGCAGATGGTGTATGACCGTTATCCGAAGGATTATCCAAAAACATCGACGCCGTCCCTTCAGGAAGTACTGGACAAGCTGAATGCGATCGCGGATGCCGGCTATGAGAAGGTAATCGCGGTGTGTATTTCGAGCGGGCTCTCCGGAACGTGGAACGCGATCCGCCTGGCGGCGGAGCAGCAGAATCGCGTCAAAACCTTTGTTTTTGATACGAAGAATATTTCCGTTGCCTCCGGCCTTCTCGGAATCTGGGCGGCGGTCAAAGCGGCGGAGGGATGCGCGTTCGAAGATATCTGCCGGGGACTGCAGAAGAAAATCAGCGACTCCAAAGTCATGTTTTACATGGACACACTGGAATATCTCAAGCGGGGGGGACGGATCGGGACGGTTTCCTCCGTGGTCGGAAAGTTCCTGAAACTCAAGCCGATTATTTCCTGCAATCCGGAGGGAATTTATTATACTGTTTCGTTGATCCGCGGCAGCAGACAGGGTAAACAGAAACTGCTGGATGAGATGCTCCGGTTCTGTGCCGGGCACCGGGTGTGGATCGGCATCGGTCACGGCGCCGCGAAGGAAGAATCGGAGAAGATGCAGGAGATGGTGCAGGACGAGCTGGCAAGCGGAAGCAGCGAGGTCCTTTACCGCAAGCAGATCGCGGCGACACTCGCCCTTAACACCGGGCCAGGCCTGATCGGCATAGCCGCGCTTCTGGATCCGTAGGAGCGCGGGAGCACTGCCGGAATAAGGACCTGCCGGGCGTGCCGGAATAGAGTTTTGCCGGAACAAAACTGCGCGAAAAGAATAATGCAGCGGACGGGAACTTCAGTTTCCCGTCCGTTATTTTATGCGCTGCGGGGCTGCGGTCTGCGGCCTACTGCGTTCTGCAGTGCGCCGCACCGTCCGCGGAGCGTATTATCCGGGTGGATCGGGACGATCCCGGGTATATTTTCGGGTTATTT
>JAUNJS010000374.1 GCA_030533125.1 Eubacteriales bacterium
GTAGAGATGAGAAGAACAGTATGCATGCTGATAACGGCTCTTTCTATTTTGCTTTGTGGCTGTTCCGATAAAGGGCAGGTCATGGATGGCGACGGCATGTTAAACAGCTATCGTCAGATATCACAGGAAGAAGCGGCCAGGATGATGGAGAAGGATGACGGCCATGTCATAGTGGACGTGCGCCGGCAGGATGAATATGACGCTGGACATATCCCGGGGGCCATCCTGATTCCGAATGAAAGCATCGGCGATACACAGCCGGAGGCTCTTCCTGACCTGAATCAGATCATCCTGATTTACTGCCGGAGTGGCAATCGCAGCAAACAGGCAGCGCAAAAGCTTTTTGATATGGGGTATACCAATATCTATGAATTCGGCGGGATCATCGACTGGACCGGAGAAGTGGTGGTTGATGACAGCATAACAGGCAGTGCCGATCCGGAGGACACTGAGGAAATGATGGCGAATGCCCTCAGGCCGACCGCGTCGCTGGTGATGGAAGTGAACGGCAAGATCTATTATCCGGATCTCATGGACAATTCCTCTGCCGAGGCTTTCTTCAAGAAACTGAAAGAGGGGAAATTGGTTGTCGATCTGCATGATTACGGCAGTTTCGAAAAGGTCGGTGCGCTTCCCTGGAACCTGCCCCGGAATGATGAAAAAATCACTACTGTGCCGGGCGATATTATCCTCTACCAGGGAAACCAGATTACGATCTACTATGATGAGAACACATGGGAATTTACCCGGTTGGCGAAGATCCATGACGTTTCTAAAGATGAATTGCTGGATGTATTCGGTGAGGGTGACGTTACGGTATCTTTCTGGCTGGAATGGAGCGAATAGGAAATGACCGCAATGAAACTCTATAGTTCCGTATGAAAAATCTACTTACACTGTAACACTGACTTAAAAACCCCGCCTTGATGACGGGGTTTTAAAAATTTCAAATCAGACCGCACAAACAGGGCGAATTCCCGTTATACATGGTGAAAAGAGTTTGGGAAGGAGGGCGTAGATTGAATCTGGAAGACCAATATGACCGGATTTTCAAATATCTGTTTTTTCATCTTCACGATAAGCATGCCGCGGAAGATCTGACGCAGGAAGCCTTCCTTCGCTTTCTGGGAAGCAGGACGTATCGGGATGAAAACCGGCAGCTGCAGTATCTGTATACAATTGCCCGTAATCTTTGCCGGCAGTATTACAGGGACAGGACAATTATGTACAGCCTGGATGAGGAAGTAGATTTTCCGGTGATGGAAAGCTTCGAGCAGACATTGATAGATCAAGTGGTCCTTCGGGAGGCGCTGCAGAAGCTTTCACCTGAAGAAAAGGAAATGCTCTTTCTCCGCTACGTTAATGATGTTCCGGTTCCTGTGATCAGCGGCTTATATCGGATCTCAAGGTTTGCGGTGTACAGGAAACTGAGAAGCATCCTGCAAAAGGTCAGGGTGGAAATGGAGGCGAATCAGGATGGATAACGAGACGATTAAGAGACAACTCAGGGAACTCTGCCGGTCTCCACAGCCGGAAAGAAAAGCAGAATTCTTTCAGCAAATGAAGGATCAGGGACTGCTGAACAAACGCCCGTTTCGTTTAAGCCAGGGAGAATTCCTGGCCGGTCAGATCGCATACATAGAAAAAAGAATATGGTTGCTGTCAGCATTCCTGCTTCTGTTTATTACATGGATTTGCCGCCACAGTTCTGGAAATTATCCTTTTGCACTGACACCGTTTCTTGCTTCCGGGATTCTTGCCCAAACCAGAAGATCCTTCCACTGGAAGATGGCTGAGATGGAGTATGCGGCCAGATTTTCTTTGAGAAGTGTAATACTGGCGAGGATGTTCCTGTTGGGAGCAGCAGATACCGCTGGCCTTATGATTGTAATATTACTGGTCAGGCCTTGCTTTTCATACTCATTGACAAGGGTATTCCTTTACATGATGGTACCGTATCTGACCGCTTCATGGCTGGGATCCGTATACGAGAGAAAGCAAAGGACGGATCATGGCTGGGGCAGCGTACTGATCTGTATTATGTCTTCTGCTGCCTTTGCAGCTGCACCGGTCTTCTTTGAGCGGTTATATGAAGAGAGGCTGACAGCCATTTGGGCAGCAGTGTTTATGCTGATGGCCTGTTGCCTTATGACAAGTATACGGGAATGGATATATGGGATGGAGGAACCGGTATGGAACTGACAGCGGACAGGATCACAAAACAGTATAAAAATAAGATCGCAGTAGATCGGATGTCGTTTACCCTGACACCGGGAGTGACAGGGCTTTTGGGAGCGAATGGCGCAGGAAAAACAACTTTAATGCGTCTTCTCTGCGGGATCCTTGCACCGACAAGCGGAACCGTAACCTGCGACGGAATGGATGTGGATACAGAGGAATATCGTGATATCCTCGGGTATCTTCCACAGGAGTTTGGTTATTATCCGGAATTTACAGGCAGAGAGTTTCTTCTGTACATGTCCGCGGTTAAGGGACTCCAAAAACGCGATGCTATTCGTAAAGCAGAGGAGCTGATCAACTTGGTCGGGC
Source organism: Eubacteriales bacterium (assembly GCA_030533125.1). Classification (GTDB taxonomy): domain Bacteria; phylum Bacillota; class Clostridia; order Lachnospirales; family Lachnospiraceae; genus CAG-791. Next base: position 2,551 of record JAUNJS010000374.1, read on the forward strand.
TTAAGGATGTTTCCCGGAAAAAGGTCCGGACTTACTCCGGAGGAATGAAACAGAGACTTGGAATCGCCCAGGCTTTGCTGAACGATCCGCAGGTACTGATCATGGATGAACCGACCGCCGGCCTGGACCCGCAGGAGAGGATCCGTTTCCGGGATCTGATCGCGGAAATCGGAAAAAACAGGATTGTGCTGCTTTCCACGCATATCGTTTCCGATCTGGAACACATCGCCGACAAGCTGATGATCATGAAAGAGGGAAGGCTGATCTGGGAGGGCGAATGGCATGTCGGCAAGGGAGATCTGGAAGCATTTTATATGTCAAAGATACAGGATAAGGGATGAGGGAGAGATATGCTGCTTACTTTATATAAGTTTGAACTTAAAAAGCTTTTCTGTGCGAAAGTGAATGTAATCGCGATGACAGGATCCGTTATCATGCTTATATTCCTGGCGGTTTCTTCTGTCTCTGAAGCTGTACCGGTGTCCCGGGAAGCGGCAGAGGTGTTGAACGGCAGGGTGATTGACGGGCAGATGATTGATGAACTCGCGCCTGCGGTACGGTATGAAAACGGGCAGCCCGTATTGGAAATATCAGAGGAGTATGAAAAGTATGTGCCTGTCATGGATGTGTTGGATGCGCTGATCACGGCGATCGATAAAGATATTGATCTTACACAGATACAGGGATCAGGACTATATGACCTGAGGGAAAAAGAACTCGCGCAGCGGTTGGAAACACAAGGACTGTCGGAAGAGGAAAAAGCATTTTGGTACAGCCGGGAGGCGGATGTTCAAAAGCCATTTGTGTATCGCTATCACAGGGGACCCGCCGGTCTGCTCAGGTCTTTTCAGGCACTTGGATTTTTTATTCTCCTGCTCTCCGCCATAGGATTATCGGGCACTTATGCAAGAGAGACGGCAGACAGTATGAACCAGCTTCTGTTGTGCAGCCGATACGGTAGAAGAGAATTATATATGGTCAAGCTTGCAGCCGGCTT
>JAUNJS010000073.1:0-2459 GCA_030533125.1 Eubacteriales bacterium
TTTCCCCGCTTTGCGGCTCTGCAAAAGTATCCGCCGTCAGCCGTATTCTGCCGCGCGTCGCCAGACGATCCAGGAATTCATCCAGAATGCTGCGGATCGAAGCGATCTGCTTCTCTCCGATTCCCTCGAGGGCCTCCAGCCGGTAATCCTTGACATTGTAAAGATCCAGCAGTGTGTGATAGCCCGCCTTTTTGAGCGAAGCCGTGCGGATTCCCGCGCGCGCGTTTTTCAGCTCCTCCACAGGAATCTCCGCCAGCGCATCCACAGCCTGCTCGCGCATAAGCTCCCTGCACGCAGCTCTCAGCTTCTCTTCCTGCCCGGGCGCCTCTTCGAAAATCCTTTTAAAATCCGCGTCCGCTTTCTGCAGAGCTGTGAGCAGTCTGCCGATCTCCTTAAAATCAGGTCTGTTCATATTTCAATCCATACCCTCTATACAATCCCGGATGCCCCGAGGACCTGCGTAAAGCAGAACCTGCGCTCACGGATTTTGCCCTTCTGCGCAGGAAATCATTTGTGCGCCTGTGTATGCCCGTTGACAGGCGGCCGTCACTTGTGAAACCCGAACGTATTGTACCACGCCATTCACGCCTGTATCAATGTCTCCATCGAACAGGTTCCCGAAGCGTTCCCGAAGGACAGTTCTGTTGTCAGGCCTTCCAGCTTCTGTTAAGACAGGGAAAAGCCTCGCAAATGCCGGTTCACACCGGCATTAACGAGGCTTTTTGACACAGCCATCCAAAATAACATACAGGATGTGCCGCTGATTTTTGCAAAGATCCTTAGGATAGCTGCACAAGTAGATGCGTAAGCTGGCGTAGGATTTTTCTTCGAGATTGCAGGGCGGGATGAAGGCGCATAGCGGGCTATGTAACTGAATCCCGCCCTGTGAGATCGGAGAAAAAGACACGCCGGATGGAGCATTTATTTGCGCGGCAATCCTCAGTCCCCGACGGAAGCGTCGGCGCTGACGGGCTCGAATGAAATGCCGTCTGCCGGGGAGGATGCTTTTTCCACAAAGCGTTCCTGGAATTCCTCGTCCGTGATGGTTGCCGGCCACTGCTCCTCCCCGCCGTCTCCGGAGGAAGCAGGGTGGTTTTCCGTCGCAATTCGATCCAGATTTCCGTTTGCCCGTTCGTCGTATTCATACTCCGCGATGGTCTCAAGGCCGGACAGGTCCTCCGCGATCCTGCAGAATGTTTCCCCTCCCGAGAAAGCTCCTCCGCTGGCGCGGATCATGAAAGTCTTGTCAGGCAGGGTAAATAGAATGGTGCGTTCGCCCAGCCCGTACGGTCCGCGGAACAGCTCCACCGCCTTTTTCCCGTCAAATGTATAGGCGGTCCAGACCTGCCGGAATTGATCGTTCCCGATCGCGAACACCAGCTCCCGGATCCCGTCCGCGTTATAATCTGTCAGGCCGTAAAAAATCCTGTTTTCCTCCGGATACATAAAGTATTCCCGGACAAGTTCGTAATTGATTCTCTCGTCGAAGCCGGCCGCAGCCGCCTTCCGGAGCGCGTCTTTCTCTGCGTCTTTCTCCGTGTCTCCCTCTGCCGCGTTCCCGTCAGAGAATCCGTTCTCCTCTGTATCTCCCTCTGCCGCGTTCTCCACGTAAAGACCGCCTTCCATAACGCCGAAGCCGTCTCCGTCCTGATCATTGATTCCTTCCGGATCATAAAGTCCGTTCGCGTAATCCTCCAGGAAAGAGTCTCTGTCCTGATCAAGCGCAGCGGCGTACGCCCGGACGATTTCCGTATAGGCTTTCTGCCGGGCAGAAGTCACGGCATCTTCACCGCCGGAAGGCTTTTGTGCCGCAGCTTCCGTTTCTGCCGGTTCGAGACTGTTTGCAGAGGTTCCTTCCGGGGACTTTTCGGTTTCGTTCCCTGTGTCAGCGGGATCATTTCCGGTCTTCCCTTCGGAGGACTTGCCGGTTTCCGCTTTCTCTTCCGAACCGGTCTGCGCGGGTGTGACCGCATTCTCTTCTGAAGAATCCGCGGACCGGCTTTCCATCTCCGCTTTTTCCTCTTCCGAAGGGACAATCACTGGTGTGCTCTCTTCCTCGTTCCCGCTCTCTTCCGGCTCCTCTTCCGAATCGGACTGCGCGGGTGTGACCGCATTCTGATTCCCGCTCTCCTTCGATTCCTCTTCCGAACCGGTCTGCGCGGGTGTAACCGCATTCTCTTCTGAAGAGTCCGCGGACCGGCTTTCCATCTCCGCTTTTTCCTCTTCCGAAGGGACGATCACGGGTGTGACTGCATTCTCGTTCCCGCTCTCTTCCGGCTCCTCTTCCGAGCCGGTCTGCGCGGGTGTGATCTCATTGTCTTTCTGCTTCTCTTCGGAAGCTGCAGCGGCTGATTCTCTGCCTTCCCTGTCTGCCGCTTTGTCTTCTTTCTTCTCGTCCGTCACTGCATCCGCGGTTTTGCCGCCGTCAGATGCCGCGACGGTTCCGGACTGCCCTCCGG
>JAUNJS010000073.1:2559-10865 GCA_030533125.1 Eubacteriales bacterium
CGTGCTGTCACTCTTTTTGGCCGTTTTTTCCATGGCCTCATCCTGCAGCATACGGACGTAAGCCCACAGAGGGGCTGCCCCCCGCACTGTATAGCTTTCCTGCCCCCAGCACAGAAGGCTCTCTCCTTCGAATCCCACCCCCACGTATGTGTCGTTCCGCAGGCGGAAGGTGATGTGGTGACGGCAGTCGGCGGCGCTCTCATCGCTCTTTTCTCCGACAGTCACGGCAGCGAGACATGTATACAGCTCTCGAATTACTTCGGGATCATCCACGGTAACACCCTGGCGTGCCCCGCCCTCATCGTAGAGCACATTGCACTCCACCGGGGTATCCCCGGATTCCATGTCCTCGCGCAGCCTCGCAAAGCCGCTGTCTTCTTTAAAAAGCAGAATGGAATTATCCGGAACGGGAATGGCTTCCCGTCCTTCCCCGCTGCTGCCGGCCTCCTGCGGAGTCTGCGCGGTCTGTTCCGCGGGAATCTCCTCCGAACCGCCGGTTTCCTTTTTCCCGCAGGCTGCCAGCAGGCAGAGCGCGATGGCCGCCGCAATGACAGCCGGCCGCGTCAGTATTTTTCTCCTGCGAGGTTTCTTATCTGAAAATAGACATCCGGTTCCGGATTGTACGCCTGATTTCATCTTTGTATCGTTATTATCGCTTCTCATGATGCATGCTCCTCCACACATATGTATGATTCTTCACACCTGCGTGATTTTCTCTTTAAACCGGCAGATCTGTCGGGGATGTCGGAAATTCTTATCGCGAACCGCCGTCTCCGCCGGCCGGAAAATGTCTGCCGCTGTCACCGGAAAGGAAGTCCGCACACCGGTACCTCCCGTACGGCATCCTCTCTGCCCTGTGAATATCTGTCGGGGACGTTGGAAATGCCGTTTCTGTCCTATATGACGCCGTGGAAAACGTTTTTGTTACATTGGCTGGATTCTATCACATATTTCTTTTTGATTAAAGAAAAATGGGCCGTCAGCAGGCATTTCCGCCGGGCGGAGGCCTGTTCAGCGCATTCAAGGAGTTTTCTCTGCTTCCGGGCTTAATCCGTCGGTCACAGACCTGTTTTCCACATTTAAAGCATTTTTTCCGTTTCCGGTCTTTTCCGGGCGGAAGCCTGTTCTCCGAATCCAAATCTTTTTTCGCGTTTCCGGGCATTCCCCGGTCCGGAAACGGACAGCCCGCTGCGCTTCTTTCCAGGAAGTGCCATGCGAAGCCCCGGCTTGCCAACCCGGTGTTTTTACATTATTATTCTGATAAAAATTATTCTCATCTCCTCCAATAACGTAACGGCGGTTTTTTCCGCCATTATTTCCGACATACAGGCGCTTCTGTGCCTAATCAGCTGATAGAAGACCGGCATTGCGGCAGGCCCGGGAGATATTCATATGATTGACTTTCATGCGCACATACGACCGCTGCTCGCGCTTTCCTGCATTTCCCTTCTCATGCTGCTCTGCCTGTTTTTTGCAGGACAGCGAAAGGCGCGGGAAACAGAGAAAGAAGCGGAAAGCTATCAGGCGGAGCATTCGCTGTTTGAAAATATAACCATCTGCAAGGCCGGGGCAGTCGGGGCCGGCGGCGCGGCCGCCGGTTCTCAGTCTGTGGTTTCGCAGGAGTCCTCCTCTTTGGAGAATTCCGCCTCCGGAAAGAATACGCTCCCGGCAGATGAGTTGCCATCGTCCCTGAAAGCCGGGGAGATCAGGATTCCGGCTCCGGGCATGGAAGTCTCCCTGTACCGGCGAAGGCAGGGAAAGTGGGTCGCGTATGTTCCGGCGGAAGCCGCCCGCAGGGGATACATCCGTTTTACCCGTTTCGCGGCACTGGCGCTGGAACGCGTGCAGGATGATTCTCGAATCTCCTCCGGCCCGGATCATCTGCTCTTAAAAAGCGGGGACCGGTTCCCCTGCGGAAACCCGGAAAACAGCTCTGTTAATAACGGCAGCACGGAAGGCAGCTCTCTTAAAAAAGGCAGCGCGGAAGACATTTTCCTGGAAAACGGTTCTCTGTGGCATGCGCAGGCGCTTGGAAGCGACGGCGAGGTGCTGGAAGAGGCGGACTTCGTCGTCTACTTCGCGCAGGAGGTGCCTACTCTCTATGTCAACACGTCTTCGGGTAACCTGGAAGCGGTCGACGCCGACAAGTCCGTGCGCGAGGAGTGCCGCTATGTTTTTTACACAGCGGACGGGAAGCGGGACTGCGGAGGCCGGTGCGTGATCCACGGTCGCGGAAACAGCAGCTGGAAGGAAGACAAGAAGCAGTACAGTCTCAATCTTGCCTCTGCGCGGGAGGTGCTCGGCATGTCATCCTCCCGGAAATTCGCCCTGATCGCGAATACGTCGGATCCTTCGAACCTTCGCAACAAGGTCACTTTCGACCTCTCGTGCCTGTGCGGCATGGCCTCCGCGCCGGAGTCTGTCTTTGTCAATGTCTTTTTCAACGGAGAGTATCGCGGTCTGTACCTGCTCGCCCAGCGTCCCAACGCGAAGGGCGGCAGCGTGCACATCGCAGATCTGGAAACCGCCAATAAGAAAGTCGCGCTGTTCAGGCTCCCGGAGGGGGGCTCGACGCCTGAAAAAAACGGGCAGACGCGCGTTCCGGAAATAAATGCCGCGGACGCGGAAACAAAGGCAGAAGCAAAGACGGAAGAAAAGACGACACCGGAAACAGACAAAGTGAATGGAAAAGCGGCATCCGGGGATACGGACAGCCCGGAGACCGTGTCCAGGGTCGATGCCGGGGGACTGGAGCTGCACGCGTCCGCGCAGGAGGAAACCCCGGAAAACATCACGGGCGGATATCTTCTGGAGATCGACGGGCGGTACGAGGACGAGGAATACTGGTTTTCCACGAAAACCCACCATTTTGTCGTCAAGTTTCCGGAGGCAGTGCCTCTGCGCGAGGAGGAATATATTGCCGGGTACGTCCGGGAGGCAGAAGCGGCGCTTTTCAGCGCTGACGGGATCAATCCGGACACCGGGAAGTCCGTGGAGGAGTATCTGGACGTGGATTCCTGGGCCAAAATGTACCTGATGCAGGACTTCATGGTCCAGTGGGACGTCGAGAGCTTCAGCTTTTTTGTTTATAAGGACGCGGACGACCCGCTTCTGTACTGCGGCCCCGTGTGGGACTTCGATCTCTCCATGGGTTCGACAGGTTTGGGCCGGCTCCCCGACGTGATGCAGAGAAGCGCCTGGCTTCGCGACCACCGGGAGGGGTGGCTGACAGAATTGATGAAACATAAGGTCTTTTCCGATGCTGTCCACAAAATCGCGAAAGAACAGTTTTTCCCTGTCCTGGAAGAATACCTGAAAGGATATCCGGAAAAACCGTCCGGATCCGACACAGAGCAGAATTCTTCCGGATTTGCGGCACTGCAGGATGCCCTCAGGTCTTCCTCCGCGATGGACTCCCATCGGTGGGGAGAGGCGGATTCCTTTGAAGAAAGCGCAGAAAAACTGCGCGCATGGCTCCGGGGACGTGCAGTCTTCTGGCAGGGGTACAACGACAGCCCGGATGCGTACTGCAAGGTGACATTCCGCTACGGATTCAAGGACATGGACATCTATGTGCGGCGCGGGGAGCAGCTTGGCTTCGTCCCGACAGAGGAGTACGGGGAGTATCTCTACAGCAGCTTCCGGAAAAAACACGGTGAAATCGACGGCTGGACCGGGGAGGACGGGCGCGTGCTGACAGCGGAGACTGTAATCAACAAAGACCAGGTATTCCTGCCTTTTTCCGGGCCGGAGGACGACGGACAGACAAACAACGGCATCTCACGGGTCGTTCCATGAGATGCCGCAAAAAAAGGGGGGTGTGAAAAAGCCTTTTCAGGCGTCAGCCGCGGTGATGATGGTGCTTTTCGCGCTCCTCCTCCACCGCCTGTTCGACGTTCAGGCGCATGAGGATGAGGGTGATGATCAGGTTGATGCACATGGGGATCCAGAGGTACATGATGTGAAGCATGTTGAGGACGGACTGCGTCTGTACTGCCGCGCCGCCGACGTATCCGGCCAGGGCGAGGAGCCAGCCGGCGAGGGCGGTGCCGATTCCCCCGCCCAGCTTGGTCCCCAGAGAAGTACATGAGTACATGGTTCCGTCCACGCGTTTGCCGGTGGTCAGATATGTGTACTCGGAACAGGTCGCGATCAGCGCGTTCATGTCGCCCTGGAGAGGGCTCATGCCGATCGCGGCGATCGCCGTGCAGACGAGCATGAGGGGGATGCTGCCCATGTGGCCGGCGAGGACGACGCCCAGGCGGCCGAGGGTGCCAAGGGTGTAGCCCATAAGGTTCAGTTTATACATTCCCTTAAAGCGGGCCACCATGGCGGGGGTGAACAGCAGGCCGATGATCATGGGAATATTGATGGCCCAGGAAAAAACGCCCAGGAGGTTCGCGTTTTTCAGGATGTAGGTCATGTAGTAGATGCCCATGTTCAGCGTGGCGGAATAGATCTGCATCAGGATGTAGGATCCGCAGATCATGAGGTAGTATTTGTTGCGGACCAGCAGGCCGAAGGCGTCCGCAAGGCTGTATTTTTCCTCCGCCTGCGCGGCTGCTTTCGCCACTTCCTCCTCCGCGAGTTCCTCGGGTGAGAGTTCGCGTACGGACATCACCGAGAGAGTGTTGGAGATTACGCCGACGATGGCATAGATGACCGCCACTGTGCGCCAGGCCGCGGCACCGCCTCCGAAGCGGGCCACAAAGCCGACCGTGATGGTCTGAATCAGCATGCTGGTTCCGAAGGCGAACATGAAGCGGATGGATCCCATCTGGACGCGCTCCTGGTTGTTTTTCGTCACGAGCGCCGTCAGCGCGGAATAGGCGATGTTGTTCGCCGTGTAAAACCCGGCGTTGAGGAGGGTATAAGCGATAAAGAACCAGGCGTACTGCGCCGTGGCGCTGATGTCCGCCGGGATGCAGAAAATCGCAACGAGGCAGACGGCGCAGCCGAAATACCCGTACAGCATCCAGGGGCGCGCTTTGCCCATTCTGCTGTGTGTCTTGTCAATCAGAGACCCGAAAAAGATGTCGCTGACACCGTCAAAGAGTTTGGAGACCGCGATCAGCGTGCCCACGACACCCGCGTTCATTCCCACCGTATCGGTAAGGAAAATCATGACAAACGCGGACAGGAGCGCATAGACCACGTTGCCCGCGATATCTCCCGAACCGTAACCGACCTTGTTGTACCATTTCAGATATCTTTTTTCTTCCATATGTCTTTTCTCCTGCTCTTTTCTCCTCATCTTCGCGCTGCTCTTTTCTCCCGGTCTTCGCACTGCGCTTCTCTCATGTGCCCCGCCCTGATCTTCAACCCGTGCTTTCCCCGGCAGAAAAATGTACTGTCATGACACCGCTCCTGCGCCTTTACGGCCGGGAAAAAAGCACTGTCATGTCTCTTCCGCGCTTTCCCCTGCGGGAAACAGCGCTTTTATGTCGTCACTCCCGCAGCTTCACGGCCGGCAGAAGCGCTCTTTTATCACTCCTGCACCTCCCTGGCCGGCAGAAGGCACATGTCATAGGTAAACGCCGCGTCGTCAAACCGGTATTTTTCCTGCAGGCGGGGGCCGCAGCTGTTCGATCCGATGCCGTTCTGGCGCACGTCGAGGCAGAGCACGGTGCTGCCGCAGGGTTCCAGTTCGTAGTTGTGGGCCTTTGCCGTCAGCTCCTCCTGGGTATAGACGGAGGCGTTAAAGGAGAACGGGACAGTGCTGTACGCGGTCAGCGAATAGCTGTTATCGCAGAGGGTCACGTAGTCACAGTCACAGTGGCTCCCGTTTTCCTGAGGCCGTATGTAGTCCTCGTGGAGGTCGCGCCGCATGCGGGAGATGCTGACAACCGGCCCGGTGACCGGGTCGGAGTCATGGCGGTTCACGCCCCGGAACTTGACCGGCTTCCGGTTGATCAAAAGGACGTTTCCGCGGACCGTGACCTCCCTTATGCCGATCCGCTCCGCGATCACCTCCCGCGCCGTCTCCAGAAACAGTGTATACAGATACGGATCCTCACTGTTCCACAGACGCGGCGACGGAATCGTGAAGGACGCGCTGCCCTCAAACGCGAAACGGGCGACTTCCCGTCCCGCCGCATCCAGAACCATCGCCCGGACCGGGATCACCCTGTCGAGATACGAGACGCGGAGGTCGATCTTCGCGCTGTCCGCCTCCTCCGACTCCCCGCGCCACAGGATCTCTGTGTTGATAAAGTAATCGAACACGCACTGCTTCGGCCGGCGGAGCAAATAGACATCCCGGAAAATACCCGACATCCGCAGCTTGTCCTGGTCCTCCAGATAGCTGCCGTCACACCATTTGAGCACCAGGACGGCGAGGACATTCTCCCCCTCCCGCAGCGCGTCCGTGATCTCGAATTCCGCCTGCGCGTGGGATACCTGGCTGTACCCGATATAGATCCCGTTCAGCCATACATAGAAGCAGGAATCCACGCCCTCGAAAACGAGAAAGCTGCGGGGGGCGTCCTCGTTTTTTTCATAGAAAAAATGATGAATATACGCGCCGCAGGGATTGTCCGGGGGGACATACGGCGGATCTGCCGGGAACGGGTACCGGATGTTGGTGTACTGGTGCCGGTCATACCCGTAATTCTGCCAGACCCCCGGCACCGGGATCTCGTCAAAACCGGCCGCGTCGTAATCCGTCTCGTAAAAAGTATCCCGCAGGTCATAAATACTGTCATAGTATCGGAACTGCCAGGTTCCGCCCAGCATCTGAATCCTGTCAGATGCCTCCCTGTTCATGGTGAGACACTCCATGCGCTGTCCGGCCGGAATATAATACGCCCGGTCAGGCATCGTCCCCTCGTGCAGGACGGACAGATTTTCATAGTGCTTAGGTACGATCACGTCTGCTTCTCCTTTCTGAAATAACCGGCGCGGCGCGCCGCCGTTCTTCTGCGCAGCATGCATAAAACGGATGCGGTTTCCGCAAAATCCGTTCTTTTTACGTCCGCTTTGTCCATGTCAGGCCCTATATTTATGAACAAAATGTGTTTTTTCTCCTGTTTCCGTCCCCGCGGTCCTTTTTATGAGGGTTCCCGGGCGATCCTTATCAGTTTCTGTTATTTTCAAAATATTTTGTACAATTTGTCGTGTATATCCTTTTATCCGCCCGTCATTCGCTTTTTTCGGGAAGGAATCGGGGTAATTTTTTGAAATGTTTTCTCTCTGCTGCTATCATACGACAGGCCCTTGTCCTTTGAACATAAACTGTGATAGACAGAACATGCACAAAATGCTACAATTGCAAAAGAAGGAATGACCGGCCCGCCGCGCCTGCGGCAAAGAGGCGGATTCTCTGTCCGCCCGGAGGAAAAAAATGTATGTAGACAGCGCCTACTGGCACAATTCAAGAATTGATTTTAAAGACAGGAAGCACCCTCTGTTCGTGGGAAGCTGCGGGACTTACCGGCTGCTGACGATGACCAAGCTTCCGACACACCGCCCGCGCGGGCGGGTGGATTTCCAGCTGCTGTACGTCGCGGCGGGAAAGGGACATTTTTATTACAATGGATCAGAGCACATCATCCCCGCCGGTAACATGGTTTTGTACCGGCCGCGCGAAGAGCAGCGCTATTACTATTACGGCGCGGACCACACGGAGGTCTTCTGGATCCACTTCACCGGAAACAATGTGACGAATATCCTGCGCCACTACGGTTTCCAGGACGGGGAGCACGTGATCCACTCCGGGACGTCCCTGAGCTACACCCAGCTTTTTCAGCAGATTATCGACGAATTGAAAAGCTGCCGGCCGCACTATGAGGACGCCTGTATCTACCGCCTGCACCTGCTGTTTATTCTGCTCAGCCGTCTGGGCGAAAAAAAAGTGAGGCGCAAAACGCCTCACATGGCCGGACAGATGAACGCCGCCGTAAATTATTTTCACGCGCATTTCAGCGAGCCGATCTCCATCAGCGACTACGCGCAGGAGCTGGGGCTGAGCGTCAGCTGGTTCACCCGGAGCTTCCGGGAATACACGGGCACCTCACCCGCCCAGTACCTGATTTCGCTCAGGATCTCCGCCGCGCAGAGCCTGCTCGAAACCAGCGACCACAATGTCACGGAGATCGCGGAGCTCGTCGGCTACGACAACCCCCTGTATTTCAGCCGCCTCTTCCGCAAACAGACCGGCATGTCGCCCACCGACTTCCGCAGACAGCTCCAGGCCTGGAACGAGGAGAATCCCCGGGATACGCAGTAGGACAGAGCTTCTTTCTGTCCTACTGCCGTCAGACCGGCCGCGCCCGCCGCCTGCAGGGCGGAGCACAGCGTTTCCGCGG
>JAUNJS010000005.1:0-17240 GCA_030533125.1 Eubacteriales bacterium
AAAGAGGGGAAAGAAGACCTGAAAAAAGAGAATAACAGCCTGAAAGCGGAGGAGCAGGACCTGAGAAAAGAGCAAACGGAGGATGCAGGAACCGCGGCGGATGCCGGGCCTGTGTCAGCCTCCGCAGCCGTACATGGAGACGGGATTATGCCCGAATCCGGGGACGCCCCTTCGGCCGGAGCAGGAACCGCGGCGTCAGCCGGCCCCGCGGATGCTGCGGATGCCGAACGTGCGTCAAACTCCGCGGCCGGAGCAGGAACCGCGGCGGATGCCGGCCCCGCGCCGGACGAACCTGCGCCAGCCTCCGCGGTCGGAACAGAATCCGGGGAAAGAAAACTCCGGGAAAAAAAGTCGCGGAAAAAAAACGGTACCGGAAGAGGCCCCGCATTAAAAGTTGTTTTGATCCCGGCGGTTCTTCTTGCCGCTGCTTTTGCCGCTGTTTTTTTCGGATACTGCGGATGGGTCAGATTTCCCTGGATGGAGAGCCGCGTTTTCTGGGAGAACGGCGGCATACTGCGTGACAGCTGGATTCTGGACGAAGAAGAGTATTATCATACGGATGAGGACGGCAGGCTCATGACGGGCCTTCGCGAAATCAACGGCTTCCGGTATCTGTTTGACCCGGAGACCGGGCAGATGCAGACCGGATGGCAGACTGTATCGAAGGAAGGTACCGAAACCCGGATGTATTTTCGCTCTCCTTCCGGCAAAGCAGCCGCCGGCTGGACAAAAATCGGAAAATCGCGTTATTATTTCTCTCCGGAGGGAGAGGTGCAGACCGGCTGGCTCGAGATCGACGGAAAGAAGTATTATTTCGACGGGCAGGGCTGCTGTCTGACGGGCTGGCAGAAAATTGACGGGAAGGAAGTATATCTGGGAGAGGACGGCGTCCTCCGGACCGGCTGGCAGGAAATCGAAGGGGAGGAAGTGTATCTGGGAGAGGACGGTGCCCCCCGGACCGGCTGGACACAGATTGACGGGAAACAGTATCTTCTGGATAAAAACGGCCGCAAACAGACCGGCATGCAGACGGTGAAGGGAAAGACGTATTATTTTGATCATGACGGCGCCATGAAGACCGGCTGGATTTCGATAGAAGGGAAAAAATACTATTTTGACAAAAAGGGTGTCCTGCAGACAGGGCTGGTCACCGCCGACGGTGAGACATACTATCTGTCAGAGGACGGAATGATCGAGCAGGGGTGGCACGAAGAGGACGGCGGGCGGTTTTATGTGTGCAGCGACGGATTCGTGCTGGACCCCGGAGGGGAGACCGGCAGCTACGGACGCCTCGTGATCCGCGGAATGGACCTGGATGTCTGTCTGTATACGGCTTCCTCCAGAGAGGAATACCAGAAGATCGTCGACCGGGAAAACTGCGCGCTGGTCGTACAGGAGAGGAGAGACCTGGAGCCTGTGATCGCGGACCGGAGAAGCCAGGGCTTTGACATGACAAAGATTACGGTGGGCAGCCGGGCGGTTGTTCTGTACGCCGACGGCAATGTACAGGAGTTTTCCTGCATCCGCCGGACATGGGGCACAAATACCGGAGCGGATGTGGTCGATGAATTCGGGACCTCGATCTGGCGGCAGAACGAGGGAGGCATCTGTTCTTATTCCAGCGCGGGGACAGGGAACAAGGAGGATGTGATTGTCGTCTTCTGGGACCCTGTGGCGTCTTCCGCGGGATCCGGGCAGCCGGAAGAGGCGGAGGAAGAGACGGAGCTCGACTGAGAATGAGGGAGGTTTTACAGAGATGCTGATGCCGGTCCTGTTGTTTTTGCTGGGATTTATTCTTTTGATCAAAGGCGGAGACTGGTTTGTGGACGGCGCTGTCGGGATTGCGCACCGCTTCCGGCTCCCTGAGCTTCTGATCGGGGCCACAGTGGTGTCGATCGGAACGACGCTGCCGGAGGTAATGGTTTCCTGCCAGGCGGCGCTGCAGGGGAACTCGGGGATTTCCTACGGAAACGCCATCGGTTCGATTATCTGCAACACCAGCCTGATTGCGGCGGTCACGGTTGCCGCGAAGCCGGGGCCCGTCAGCACGCAGAGCCTTCGGGTTCCCGCGCTTTTTTTCGCGTGCGCGGCTGTGCTCTATGTCGGGATCGCGGTGACGGCAGGAAGGTTTGCCAGGTGGCAGGGGCTTCTCTTTCTCGCGATTTTCTTTGTTTATATGATTGTCAGCGTGCGCCAGATGAAGACACACCCGGAGGGGGACTCCGGGAGTCCGGGCGCTCCGGAGGCAGATGCGCAGGGCAGGGATGACAGCGGGGAGACGGAAGAGAACGGTTCCTCCGTAAAAGATCTCTTACTGCTGGCGGTCGGCGCGGCCGCCATCGCGGTCGGCGCGAAGCTTCTGGTCGACAACGGAACCCTGATCGCGCAGTGGCTGGGAGTCCCGGACAGCGTGATCGGTCTGACGATGATTGCTCTGGGCACTTCGCTTCCCGAGCTGATCACCGCGATCACCTCCCTGATGAAGGGCCACGGCGCGCTGAGCCTGGGAAACATCATCGGAGCGAACCTGTTTAATATTGTGCTCGTTTCCGGCGCTGCCATCTCGCTGCATCCCTTTACGGTTCCCGCTGAAAAAATGATCGGGGGAATTAATTCCTCCTTTGTGGTCGATCTGCCGGTCATGGTCGGTGTAATGGCGATCCTCTGCGTGCCCGCGTTTTTGAAGGAACGGCTGTCAAGATGGCAGGGAATCCTGCTCCTGTGTATCTATGCGGTGTTCACCGTGTATCAGTTCATCTCATGAGGATAAAAAGGAGACAAAGAACCGGCGGTCCCCCGTCTGCGGGAACCGCCGGTTTTTTTTTGCGCGCAGCGCCGGGCCGCGGAAAACTGCCGCGGGAAAGCGGCGCTTGAAAAGGCCGCGGAAAACTGCCGCGGGAAAGCATCGTTTGAAGAAACTGCGGAAAACTGCCGCAAAGTAACGACATGCCGTCTTTTCCCGGCAGCTCCAGGGCTTTTCCGGACAGATCCTTCACGCGTCGTTGAACTCCGGAAGCGGGTTCTTCGGCCGGTCTTTTCCGGGCGGGACGGACTCTTTATCCGGCAGCATGGAGAAATACTCTTCGCGCGCCTTCAGATAGGAGATATTGTATTGTTCATCTTCATGGCGCAGGTCGCGGAAATAATGGTGTTCGCGGTCAGCCAGTTCCGGACGGATCCGGATGACTACAGCTTCGCCGACGTTGGAGCTGACATCCGCGATACGCATCATGTCAGACAGCAGGTTTTCGAAGTTGGGGTCGAGGAAAACGTCGCATTTTCCGCTTCCCATACGGGCGAGGTGGTTCTCCTTCAGCTCCCGGACAAGATCCGCCGCGACCTTGCGCAGAGGCTGGATTGCGTAGGCGGCCTGAAGGTCGCGCTTCCCGAAGGCCTGTTCCGTCTCGTTCAGGATTTTTTCCAGAAGGTTCATCAGGACATCCAGTTCCTCCCGGGCGAATTCCGAGAAGCCGGTGTTATTGTCCGCGAGGCTGCGGGCATTCTTGGCAATATTGACCCCGTGGTCGCCCAGACGCTCGAACTCCGAGACGACTTTGTAATACTGGTCCAGGATCGCGGCGTTGTAGTTGTCCTTCAGATGAGGCAGGAGAGCGACAAGATAGCCGCTGATGCGGTCCGCGAACAGATCGATATCGGCCTCGTTCTTCTGGATTTCTTTGAAAACCGGTTCCCTGTAGTCAAACAGCAGGTGATACGCGCGGATGATATTCTTCTTTGAGAGCTGCAGCTGGATCATGAGCAGGTCATAGCAGCTGCCCAGTGCCAGCGCGGGCGTTTTGAAGAAGACCGGGTTCAGCGCGTCCAGCTTTTCCTGGTACTCGTTGATCTCGACGGGCTCGTCCTTCACAATGCGCCTGCTCATTTTTTCATAGACCGGGAGCAGAGGGAGCAGAACGATGGCGCAGCCCAGATTGAAGATGGTATTGGTGTTGGCAATCAGGCTCGAATTCAGCACCCGGTCCCAGATCGGCGCGAGCAGCCCCAGACGATGTACGACTGTGACGACAGCAATCACGATGACGGATTTGCTCAGGTTGTACAGGATATTGACGACACCGACGCGGCGGGCCTCCGCCCTGGCCCCGATGGAGCAGACGATGGCAGTGGTCACGCAGTCGCCCAGATAGACGCCGACGATGACCGGATAGATTGCGTGCCAGATCAGGAGCCCGGAGGAAGAGAAGGCCTGCAGGATACCGATGGTCGCGGAGGAGCTCTGCAGCGCGAACGCGACGCCGGCGCCGGACAGGTAGGCGATCAGCGGATTATTTCCAAGTCCGGTGAACATGTCCCGGATCAGGGGGGATTCTGTGAGCGTGCTGACAGCGCTGGTCATATTCAGCAGTCCGGAGAACAGAATGCCGAAGCCGATCGAAATGTTGCCGATCTGGCGGGCGTTGCGCAGTCTTCCGCCCATGCCCATGATCATGAAGATGCCGATGATCAGAGCGATCGGCGCAAGCGAAGAGGGTTTGAAGATCTGCAGCCAGGAGCCGCCTTCCGCGTTCATATCCAGAAGACGGATGATCTGGCCTGTCACCGTCGTGCCTACATTGGCTCCGACGAGGATTCCCATGGACTGCCGCAGTGTCAGGACTCCTGCGCCGACCAGACCGGATGTGATGACGATCGTCGCTGTGGAGGACTGGATGATCGCAGTCACCGCGACACCGAGTACAAATGCTCTCAGGCTGCTGTTTGTGACCTTCTCCATGATCTGCTTGAGGGCGCCGGAGGAGCTTTCCTTGAGACCGTCGCCCATCATGCGCATGCCGTAGAGGAACATGGCCAGCCCGCCCGCAAGCGTCAGAATATTGAAAAAATTCATTCTTTTCCTTTCCAAAATGATCAGGACAGCCGCACATATGAACACATATTAATGAGTCAGCCGGCGCGCCTGCCTGTCCGGTTATACGGTAAAAATATCGCTCTCCGTACCGCGCCCGGCACTCCGGGCCGGAACAATTCCGGAGATTTTCCCCTGTATCCGCAAACGAAAAAAACCAATCTATAACATACAGGAAAAAGAGTCAATCGTCAATGGGCCGGAAAACCGGCAATGTTAAAGAAATGTTAAGTTTACATCACCGGACGGGAAAGTATCTGTTCACGCCATCTTGAGAGTGTGACAGTATTATCCTGCGAAAAGTCCGTTCCACAAAGCGCCGCTTTGCGATCTCTGTACGCGATGGGATTTTCGCCGCTCAACCCGGGGGGCTGCGTTGAAAACCACGCGGAAACACTTCGGGTTCCGCACCGGCCTGAACTGTACGAGGGGAAGCCTCCGGAAAAGCCCCGAAAAACTTTCTTTGGAAAAACAGGCAGTCTGTGGTACAATCGATGTGCAAAAACACTATATACAGTTCTGCGCGCGCCGTTTGTCCCGCATGCGGAGACAGGCGGTATTTTCCGGGAGGTTGTTCATGGCGGCAAAAAACGATATTGACATTGTGATCGGCGGGAAGACATTTACACTCAGCGGTGTAGAGAGCGAGGAATATTTGCGTGAGGTGGCGGCTTACCTGAACAGTAAGCTGAGAGATTTTTCGGACGACGCGGCATACTGGAAGCTCCCCAATGATATGCGGGGCGTAATGCTCCAGCTCAACCTTGCGGACGATTTCTTTAAGGAGCGCAGCCGTGTGCTTGCCCTGGAGGCGCAGGTGCAGGATCTGGAGGAACACAGGGACCGCGCTGCGAGAGAACTGGAGGAGATGCAGGGGAAGGCGCAGGAGTCCGATGCGAGGATCAGCGCGCTCGAGGCTGACGCGGAAGGCCTCAGGGACAAGGCAAAACGCGCGTCCGCCGCGGAAAACGCGGCATCCAAGCGGTTTGGCGCGGAGAAAAGCCGCGCGGAGAAGCTCACCCAGGAACTGGAAGCCCTGCGCCGGAGCAAGGCGGAGGCGGACAAAGCCGTACAGCGGCTGCGGCAGGAACTCTCCGCGGGCCGCGAGTCAATGCAGGCCGAACTGACGAGGACGAAAACAGAGCTGGAACAGAAGCTCGCCGCCCTGGAAGCCCAGCGCAAAAAGGAAGTGCAGGACCTTCAGGCGCTTCGACAGAAAGAGGTCAAAGAGCTTCAGACGCTTCGCCGGAAAGAGGTCGAGGAACTGCAGGAGCTCCGCCTGAAAGAGGTGAAGGATCTGCAGGAAAAGAGCCGCAAAGAAGTGGAGGATCTCAGGAGCAGCCATCAGCAGGAAATGGAACAGAAACAGGAGGAGAGCGCAAGGACGAGCCGGGAGAGGGAGGAGTCCCTGCAGCGCGCCCTGACGGACACCCGGGAGGAGCTCTCTCAGAAACTGGAAGCGGCGCTCGCGGAGGCGGCGGAAAGCCGGGAGTCGCTGGAGCGCACCCGCGAGGAGGCCGGGAGACTGCGCTCCCAACTCGACATCTCCCTTCTCAACGAAGAAAATGCCAGGAAAAAGCTCGAGGAAATGGAACGGGATTTCTCCGAAAAACTTGAGAAAAACACGGAGCAGTACCGGAAGGAAGCCGCGCAGGCAAAGGCGGATTGTGAAAAGACACAGGAGGAACTGACGATTCTGCAGGAGCAGGAGGACGCCCGCGCCCAGGCGGCTGCCCGCGTGCGCGGCACGATGCAGGAACTTGTCCAGCAGTACAGCCGCTTCGGCCTGTCCCTGGAGGAGGCCGCGGAACAGATGCGCAGTCTGGGATAACAGTCCGTCCGGGATAGAATCAATAAAAACGAAACAGAAGAAGTATTAACGAGAAGAGAACCGGAAAAGAATCAGAAAAGAGCAGAAATGCTCCCCGGAAAAGCCGCGGCCGCGCGCTTTATCCGGGGAGCTTTAATTTGCTTGGAAAGTCTTATGACCGCGGAGCCGCCGCGGCGGGTGTTTCGCCTGACCGCGGGCGGCATCCTTCGATGGAGCAGAGAGCGGAGAGGCCGCCCCTGCCGGGTTTTTTTATCGCGCGATGCCCGTTTCTTTCGCCGCGGGATACGCGTCAGTTCAGTTTCATGTCCCCGTCCCGGATCATCCCCATCTTCCGCAGAGGAACCGCGAACAGGGGTGTGAGAACTGCGGGCAGGACAAAGGAGATCAGAAGGAGGCCCGCCCAGTCCATGCCGGTGATGCCCGCCTTCGTACCGGCCGCGATGTCCGCCACCCAGCCGGAGTAGACGCCGATCTGTCCGACAAGCCCGCAGGTGCCCATACCGGACGAAACGGCGGCGCCGTTCATCTGCATGCGGAAGAGGCAGGTCGCCAGAGGACCCGTGACCGCGGAGGTCAGGATCGGGGGGATCCAGATGAAGGGATTGCGGACGATGTTCCCCATCTGGAGCATGGAGGTCCCGATGCCCTGGGAGACAATGCCGCCCCATTTATTCTCCTTAAAGGACATGACCGCGAATCCGACCATCTGCGCGCAGCATCCCGCGACCGCCGCGCCGCCCGCGAGACCGGTCAGACCCAGCGCGGCGCAGATCGCCGCGGAAGAGATCGGGAGCGTCAGCGCGATGCCGACGACCACGGAGACGATGATGCCCATGAGGAAGGGCTGCTGGTTTGTGGCCCACATGATGATGGTGCCGACGCTGGAAGCCGCCTTGCCGATTGCGGGCGCGATCAGCGAGGAGAGTCCGACACCGGCCAGAATCGTCACCAGAGGAGTTACCAGAATATCTACCCTGGTCTCCTTGGAAACGGCTTTTCCAAGCTCCGCGGAAATGATCGCGATAAAAAGAACGGACAGCGGCCCGCCGGCCCCGCCCAGCTGATTCGCGGCTGTGCCGACCGTGACGAGCGAGAAGAGGACCAGCGGCGGCGCCTGCAGCGCGTAGCCGATCGCGACGGCCATGGCGGCCCCGCTCATCGAAGAGGCGTAGCCTCCGACCGTGACCAGCGCCTCGATTCCCAGCTGCGTGCCCAGCGTGTTCAGGATTGTCCCGATCAGGAGCGAGGCGAACAGACCCTGCGCCATCGCGCCGAGCGCGTCGATGCCGTACCGCCGCGCGGAAATCACAATGTTTTTACGGGCGAGAAAGCTATGCTTATTCTGCTTCTTTGCCATTTTTCCCCCTTTCTTTACAGGGTTTACATTCTTGAATACATGTGTCTTGTCACCTGTCATGTTAAAGCTATTATTTCCGATCGGACAGGATTTGTCAATAGGGCTATACTCCCCGGGATTGCATTAATATAAGTACAAAGCGGGGATCGGCAGCATACCGGCGTCGCGGGCGTGAAAACAGAACCGGCCGTCCGGATCGGGAAAAGATCGAAGAGCGAAGGAGCGCCCGCGGCGCGGGGCAGGTCCGTAAACCACGGGTTACTCTCATTTTTCCATATTTAAGGCACTTTTGTTCATTGTTTTTTTCTCTGTTTGTTCGCAAAATAACATATAGAAAAAACAAACCGGCCACAGGATGTTTGAGAGGACAGATCAGGGAGGACATTACGATGGAAGCAGGCTTCGGGAAGGTTCAGGACGCGGTGTCGGCACTGGTGCGGTACGGGCTGGAAACCGGACTGATTGAACAGGAGGACGCGGTTTTTGCGGCAAACAGTATTTTTTCGCTGCTCTGCGCGGATCCGTCAGGGGAGTATGACGCGGCGCCGTCCTGCGGCCCCGTTGATTTTACAGATGGACAGCAGACTGCCGGCGCGAATGCGCCTGCGGCGGAGGAGGCGCAGCTGGAACAGATTCTGCAGGTGCTCCTTGATTATGCGGTGGAGCAGGGTGTGATCGAGGAGGGCATTACGAGCCGGGATCTGTTTGACACGAAGATCATGGGATGCCTGACGCCGCGCCCCTCGGAAGTGATCCGCAGGTTTACGGAGAATTACCGCGTCTCCCCGAACGCGGCGACGGATTATTTCTATAAGCTCAGCCAGGACTGTGATTATATCCGGCGCTACCGGATCAAAAAGGACCGCAAGTGGATCGCGCCGACCCGCTACGGAGATCTGGACATCACGATCAACCTCTCCAAGCCGGAGAAGGATCCGAAGGCGATCGCCGCGGCGCTGACGAAGAAACAGGGGGACACATACCCGAAGTGTCTTCTGTGCTGCCAGAATGTCGGATACGCGGGGAGGATGGACCATCCGGCCCGGCAGAATATCCGTCTGATTCCGCTTTCGCTCGCGGACGAGCAGTGGTTTATGCAGTATTCCCCTTATGTGTACTATAATGAGCACTGCATCGTACTCTCGGGAGAGCACCGCCCGATGAAGATCGAGCGGAAGACTTTCCGGCGGCTGCTGCAGTTTTTACAGAAGTTCCCGCACTATACGATCGGTTCCAACGCGGATCTTCCCATCGTGGGCGGCTCAATCCTCACACATGAACATTATCAGGGCGGGCGCTATACTTTTGCCATGGCCAAGGCCCCGTGCCGCGAGCGGATCACTTTCCGGGCGTTTCCGGAAATCGAGGCCGGGATCGTGGACTGGCCGATGTCCGTCATCCGCCTGGACGGGACGGATCCCGACAGGCTTGTGGAACTCGCGGACCGGATCCTCTCCGCGTGGCGCGGATATACGGACGAGACCGCGGACGTTCTCGCGTTTTCGGATGGCGAGCCGCACAACACGATCACGCCCATTGCCCGGATGCGCGGGGAGAAGTTCGAGCTGGATCTCGTGCTGCGCAACAACCGCACGACACAGGAGTATCCGCTGGGCATTTTCCATCCGCACCAGGAGCTGCATCATATAAAGAAGGAAAATATCGGACTCATCGAGGTCATGGGCCTCGCGGTGCTGCCGGCGCGCCTTCTGGGCGAAATGGATGTGCTCGCGCGGGAGATCATGGCCGGAAATGACCTGCGGCAGAACGAACAGACAGCCCCCCACGCGGACTGGGCGGACAGCTTCCTGCGGAAATATCCCGCATACAGCGCGGCGGAGTTGGAGAAGGTGACAGACCCCGCGGCGCGCGCGGCCCTGCGGGAGGAGCTCGACCGGATTATCGAGAAGGAGATCGGCCTCGTGTTCGCGCAGGTTCTGGAGCACTGCGCGGTCTTCGCGGACACAGAGAAAGGCCATGTTCAGTTTGAACAATTCATAAGGACGGTGTAAACTAACATATCGGAAGTGCGAAGCACTTCCGGCGGATTTCGCGGAGCGAAAGACGCCGGTCCCGCAAGGGACCGATATGTTAGCGAGCAAAAAAGCGGAGCATTTTCGCGAGCCGGAACCGCGGCAGAAATCAAAGAACGGGGAAGTGCGAAGCACTTCCGGCGGATTTCGCGGAGCGAAAGACGCCGGTCCCGCAAGGGACCGATATGTCAGCGAGCAAAAATGCGGAGCATTTTCGCGAGCCGGAACCGCGGCAGAAATTAAAGAACGGGGAAGTGCGAAGCACTTCCGGCGGATTTCGCGGAGCGAATTCTTAAATATCTAAAAAGGAAAGGAGAGAGGCGCCGGCGCGGCGCCCGGTAAGGGACATGACAATTCTGGTGACAGGCGGAGCGGGATTTATCGGAAGCCACACGGTGGTGGAGCTTCTGGACGCGGGATACGATGTGGTCATCGCGGACAACCTTTATAACTCTAAGGAAATGGTAGTTGACAGGATTGAGAAGATCGCGGGAAAGCGGCCGAAATTCTATAAACAGGATATCTGCGACCGCGAGGGGCTCGAGGCGCTGTTCGCGGCGGAAAAGATCGACGCGGTCATTCATTTCGCCGGCTTCAAGGCCGTCGGAGAGTCCACCAGGATGCCGATCGAATACTACCGCAACAATCTCGATTCGACCCTGACGCTCTGCGACGTGATGCGCGCCCACGGCTGCAAAAAGATCGTCTTCTCTTCCTCCGCGACCGTCTATGGAGATCCGGCTTTCGTGCCGATCACCGAAGAATGCCCCAAGGGAATCACAACCAATCCCTACGGGGAGACCAAGTCCATGCAGGAGCGGATCCTGACAGACATCTGGCGCGCGGACAGGGAATGGCGCGTCATGCTGCTTCGCTACTTCAACCCGATCGGCGCGCACAAAAGCGGCCTGATCGGTGAGGATCCCAAGGGGATTCCGAACAATCTCCTTCCCTATGTGGCGCAGGTCGCCTCCGGAAAGCTGGAGAAAGTACACGTCTTCGGAAATGATTATGATACGCCTGACGGCACCGGCGTCCGCGATTACATCCATGTTGTCGACCTCGCGAAGGGCCATGTCAAGGCGATCGAGGGCATGGAGAAGCTGGAGGGCGTCAACGTGTTCAATCTCGGTACCGGCATCGGCTACAGCGTCCTGGACATCATCCGCGCCTTCTCCGCGGCCTGCGGGAAGGAACTTCCTTATGTCATTGACGACAGGCGCCCCGGCGACATTGCCACCTGCTATTCCGATCCCTCGAAAGCAAAGGAGATCCTCGGCTGGTCCGCGGAGAAGAATCTCGAGGACATGTGCGCCGACGCGTGGCGCTGGCAGTCGCAGAATCCCGATGGATATGTAGAATAGGCTCTGCGGACCGGGGTTCACGGAACAGGATTCATAAAACAGGATACAGTATACAGGATTTATGGAGCCGGCTCTGCGGAACCGGGACTGCAGAACAGGAATAACCGTTCAGGTCCGGACCACAGACGCCGTGTATGTAAAACGTATATAAAAATAAAAATGTGATACGGGTTACAATACAACACAAAACAATACAATACACAGAATACCGGTCTTTTCGTCCCGCAGATTCCGTATGGTATTTGCGGGACGAATCGTGTATAATTGAAAAAGTTGCGCTAAACCTGCATTCTCTCATGAAGTCTGAACCGGACAGGGGAAATCCGAATATGGGAAATCTAAAGATCTGGGCTGCGAGGGCTGTGCGCGCTGTGCTCTTCCTCTTCGTCCTTGCGGCCGTGGTGCTGGCCCTTGACAATTCGCTGAAGCTGATTCAGGAGGACAATCTGTGCGCGCGGTATTACCGCTATCCCGACAACACCTTTGATGTGACTTTTCTGGGGGCATCCCTGGTGCTGTACGGGATTTTTCCAATGGAGCTCTACAGCGAGTACGGCATTTCGGGGTACAGTCTCAGCACGGGCAACCAGTCCCTGAAAGCCTCCTATTATCTGGCAAAGGAGTCAATAGAAAAGGACCATCCGAAACTGATTGTCCTCGACTGCGGCCGGGCATGGGAGGATGAAGAGGACATGGAGCCCCAGTATATCCATTACATCACGGACACGATGCCCTACCTGTCGAAGAACAGGCTGACGATGATCAGGGATCTCTCCAAGGAAGGGGCTGACATTAAACCCGTGCTTTTCCCGCTGATTGCCTACCACAGCCGGTGGCAGACCGTGGATTACGAGGACGCCGCGCCGCAGACCAAGGAGATGGTATACGGCGCGAAAGTCATTTCGCGGATTACTGGAACGACCCCGTTTGATGAACCGAAAATCACGGAACACGCGATGTCGGAGACCTCCCGCAAATATCTGCAGAAGACGATTGACCTCTGCAGGGAAAATGATACCGGGCTTCTTCTCCTGGCCATGCCTGTCCCCGGAAAAAACAAGTTTATCGACCAGCACGGTTATAATCTGCGCTGCAGCGCGGTCCTGGAGGTGGAGCAGCTCGCGAAGGAGAACGGCGTCCGGTTTGTCAATTATCTCGCCATGACACAGGAACTCGGATTTGATCTTGAGAAGGATTCCTCGGACGGCGAGCATCTCAACCGCTGGGGTGCCGCAAAGTTCACGAAGATTCTGGGAAGCTACATCAAGGAGAATTATGACATTCCCGACAGGCGGGGACAGGGCGGCGTCTATGAGGAGATCGAGGAGGATCTCGCCAGGTATCCGGTGAACCGCATGAAGGATTCGCTGAACCGCAGCCGGGATCTCCGGGAATATGCCGCGACGCTGCAGAGCGACGCGGCGCAGGAACCGGTGGAAGAAGCACTGATCCTCATTTCGCTCAACGGCCCGGTGGATGAAGAAATCCTGACAGAGGAGGCCGCCGCGAAGCTCCGTTCGTTCGGTCTGTCCACAAACCTGCATGAATGGAAGGGACACGGGTGGCTCGCGGTCATAGACGGCGGCCGGGTGATTTATGAGACGGGGACTGCCGGAGATTCCGGAACCGCGTCGGAATCATTTCTGGACGCGCCGGATTCCTACGCGGGGAAAGCGGGCCGGCTGACCTATGAGGTGAAGAGCGGACGCATTGATGAGGCGACAGGAGATGTCCACACCTTGTGTTCGATCCGGGTAAACGGCCTGGAATATACGACCGAGAGCAGGGGGATCCAGTTTGCCGTATTTGATAAAACCACAGGGAAACTCATGGATCAGTGCTGTCTGAATATCCATAATAACGCGCTGGACTGCACACATGACAATCATTAGAGCAGTCGTTACGCAGTTGCAATGCAGTTGATGCAGCATCCGGACCAGAGGTAAAAAATGGCTTTTTTTTCGTGGCAGTTTATTCTGTTTCTGATCGTCTCCCTTGTCATCTATTATATAGTTCCCGGAAAATTCCAGTGGGTGATTCTGCTCTTTTCCAGCGCCTGGTATTATCTGGCGGCCGGCAATCTGCGGACCTGCCTGTATGTGATCATAACAGTCCTGACGACTTTCTTCGGGGCGCGCCTGATGGACAGCATCCAGAAAGGGACGGACGCGCGCCTGAAGGGAAGCGCCCGGGCAAACGGCGGCGCTGCCGGAGGCGCGAAGCTGAGCCGGGAGGAGAAACGGCAGATCAAGTCTGACGGACAAAAGAAGAAGAAGAGGGTCCTCGTCCTCATCCTCCTCATCAATTTCGGCATACTGATCGTCCTGAAATACGGGAATTTTGTGTCGACGAATATCAACGGGGTGCTGTCGCGACTGCAGACGGGCGCGCGGCTTCCGGAGCTGCGTTTTCTGCTGCCGCTGGGACTCTCTTTTTACACGTTCCAGACAATGGGATATCTGATCGATGTCTACCGGGGCAAATATTCCGCGGAAAAGAATCTCCTGAAAATGGCCCTGTTTACGACCTATTTCCCGTCGATTCTCCAGGGCCCCATCAACCGCTACGATGACCTCGCCGCGCAGCTCTACGAGCCGCACCGGTTTGAAGACATGCGGTTCCGGGAGGGGCTTCTTCGCATGCTCTGGGGATTTTTCAAAAAACTCATTATCGCGGAGCGCGCGGCGATCATCGTAAACGAGATTTTCAACAGCTTTGAAGATAAGCGGTACGCCGGCTTTACGCTGTTCGTCGGGGCGCTTTTATACGGTGTACAGCTGTACGCGGATTTCGCGGGCGGCATGGATATCGTCTTCGGAGCTTCAGAAATGTTTGGAATTAAGCTTCGGGAGAATTTCCGCCAGCCCTATATGGCGCGCAGCATCTCCGAGTTCTGGCAGCGCTGGCACATCTCCCTGGGAAACTGGATGAAGGACTATGTTTTTTATCCCATTGCCCTTTCAAAACCTTTTGCGAAAATGCAGAAGAGCCTGAAAAAGAACGTAAATCCGGAGTTCGGAAAGGTATTTCCCTCCTTCCTCGCCTCCTTCATGGTGTTTGTCCTCGTCGGAATCTGGCACGGGGCAAACTGGAAATTTGTCTTTTACGGCCTCTATCAGGCGACCTTTGTGTCGACGGAGACGCTGTTTGAGAAGCCCTATGCGGCTCTGCGCCGCCTGTGCCGCGTGCGGGAGGACACAGAAGGGTGGAAGCTGTTCCAGATGGCCAGGACCCTGACGATCCTCACGATCGGCCGCTATGTGGATGTCGTGCCGGATATGAGCACAGTCCTGCGGGCGCTGCGCGCGACTTTTTCCTCCTTCAACCCCTGGATCTTTTTTGACGGAAGCCTGTACGACCACGGTGTCAACGAGCGCAACTTCGGGATGCTCCTTCTGCTGATCCTTCTTGTGGCCGCCGTGGACGTGGTGAATGAGAGGGGACAGACCGTGCGCGGCATCATCGCGAGACAGCAGCTTCCCTTCCGCTGGACTGTGTATCTGGCCGCTATTGCCGCGATCCTGGTTTTCGGCATGTACGGCCCCGGTTTCAATATGTCCTCTTTTATTTATGCGCAGTTCTGATTCATACGTAGTCTGTGACTCCAAATCCTGGAACTGAATTATGAAAAATATACTGGAATATCTGGAAACAACCGCAAAACGCTTTCCCGACAAGCCCGCCTTTGTCTGTGGTGAGGAGTCTGTCACGTTCGGGCAGCTGCGCCGCAGGGCGGCCTCCTATGGAAGAAATATAGCCGCGCGCACGGGGAACAGGACGGGCAGACCGGTCTGTGTCGTCGGGGAACGGGAGATTGACGCGCTTGTATGTATGCTGGCCTGCGTCTACAGCGGCAATTATTATGTGCCGGTTGATTCCGCACTCCCGCAGGCAAGAATTGCGGGGATGCTCGAGACCGTGGACTTCCTTGGCGTGATCTGTGTCTCCGGACAGCGGTTTGAGGCGGAAAAGCTCGCTTTCTCCGATGTCTATGTGGAGGACATCAAGCCTTCGGAAACCGTTCTCCCGGGTGCGGGGCACGCGGGCGCAGGGGATACGGCCAGCGAGTCAAACGCGGGATCCCCGGACGGACGGGATGGTGCGGGGCACGCGGGTGCAGGGGATACGGCCCCGGAGAACACGGCCGCGGAGCATAGGGACACAGTTCGTCCGGACGCGGCAGGCACAAAGGCCGGACGCCCGGATGCCGCTTCCCGGAACACCGGTTTTCCGGAACCCGGGGAAAGTGACGGGGATCTGGACCGGTTTATCGCCGGGACGATTTCGCACAGCCGCTCTTTTGATCCGCTCTACGGCATATTCACGTCCGGATCCACCGGCGTGCCCAGGCTTGTCGTCAAGAGCCACGGGGCGCTGATCAGCTTTGTGGACACATTCGTCGAAATGTTCGGCTTTACGCAGGACGATGTACTGGGCAATCAGTTCGCGTTTTATTTCGACGCCTCCACCAAGGATCTGTTCGCCTGCCTGAAATGCGGGCTCACAGTGCATATTATCCCGAAGGTTTTCTTTTCCTTCCCTCAGAAGCTCGTTCCCTACCTGATGGAACACCAGATCACGAAAATTATCTGGGTGCCGTCCGCCCTGGTCCTCGTCGCGAACGCGGACAGCCTGGAGACGATCGGGGTTCCCGGTGCGCTGGAAGACATCTTTTTTGTCGGAGAACAGATGCCGGTCCGGCAGCTGAATTACTGGAAGGCGCATCTTCCGCAGGCGCGGTTTGTCAATATATACGGTTCGACTGAAACCGCGGGCAATTTCCTGTTCCATGTCTACGATGAGATTCTCCCGGACGATGCCAGGCTCCCCACGGGAAGACCGTTTCCGAACACGAAGGTATTCCTGCTGGATGAGAAAGGCCGGGAGGTCACGGAGACGGGAGAGGAGGGGGAAATCTGTGTCGTCAGCGAAACCCTCTCGCAGGGATACTACGGATGTCCGGAAATGACGAATGCCGTCTTTGTCCAGAATCCGCTTGTGCCGTACCGCGAGGTGATGTACAGGACGGGCGACCTCGCCTCTTACGATGAAGACGGAAATATTGTCTGGCAGTCGCGGCGGGACTTCCAGATCAAACATATGGGATACAGGATCGAACTCAGCGAGATTGAAGTCGTGATCGGCGCGATTCCGCAGATTGAGGAATGCTGCTGCGTCTACGACGGAGCAGCACAGAAAATCCTGCTTTACTACCAGGCAAAGGAGGATTTGAAAAAAGTGATCGGAAAACAGGTGCGGGAGAAGCTTCCCAAGTACATGTTTCCTTCAAAATATGTTAAGATAGAGCAAATACCGCACAACGCGAACGGCAAGATCGACCGCAGAAAACTGGCGTCGCTTTCCTGAAAAAAGACTGTTGTCGTCTTTCGCGCAGGCGGAGACAAAACTTTCCGTCCGGCCTCCCCGCGCGAAACCGGCCGGCGGAAAACGAAAACCGTTCCGTCCGGCCTCCCCGCGCGAAACCTGCCGGCGGTAACGAAAACCGCGGCCTCCGGCCCCGCGCGCAGAGCCGGCCGGCGGAAACGCACAGAGAAGGGTTGTTGAGCCGTCTGCAGAACGGCGGAATGGAGATTGCCATGGAAGAGAACAGGGCGGAACTGATGGAAATCCTGGAGAATACCAGGCCTGAACTGGACTTTGAGACAGAAACAGCTCTGATCGATGATCAGCTCCTGGATTCCTTCGATATTATTTCGATTGTCAGTGAAATCAACGATACATTTGATATCAGCATCAACGTCAATGATCTTAAGCCGGAGAATTTTAA
>JAUNJS010000005.1:17250-27872 GCA_030533125.1 Eubacteriales bacterium
CTGATCCAGAAGCTGCAGGAAGAGTGATGCTGTCCGGGACAGCCGCCGTAAGAAACGAAAAAAGCACGGCATGTCCCGATGCCTGACGGAAATCCTCAACGGACACAAGGATAAATCCGCCGGACCGGCAGAGAACCCGGATGGTGTATGCATCCGCCGGACCGGCAGAGAACCCGGAATGTGTATGCGTCCGCGGAGACGGCGGAGAGTCCGGTAATCGGCTGCGTCCGCGGGCAGGCGGAGGATCTGGTAGAGAAAATGGAAAATAGAGACGAAAGGAAAGGTTTTTCCATCCCGGAGGATCTGCTTCTGGGTTCCTTTTTATCGGAATATGTCCGGGTCTTTCTGGTGGATCTTGAAAATGACCGCTACTGTCTGCTCTATGAGCGGGAGGAGAATCCGGCAATCCGGGATCTGATCCGCAGGACGGACAGTTACAACGAATTCAATCATCTGATCAGCCGCCTTTTCTCTGATCCGGCATTCTCCTCCTGGAGGGAGAGTGAGGGGAGCAGGGAGCATCTCCGCCGCATGCTTCAGCGGCAGAACATCTTCACTTTTGTTTTTCCGCTCAAGGAAAAAGATGAGTGGATGAAGCTGGAGGCGCGGCTGGTGCAGAAAAAGGACGGGGTCCCGGTCTATGCCCTGCTCGGGCGCACCGGCCCGGAGCGGGAAGCCAGGGAGGAGACGCTGCACGCGTCCGGGGAGAGTCTGCAGAAGAGCGGGATCGAGGAGTATGTGGACATGCTCCGCAACTGGTTTGTCTGGGAATCACCCTACAAGGGAGCTGTGACCTACGATGCGGCAGGCGTGTTCGAGATCAACGTGACCCGCAACCTGATCATCCGCGGGACGGCCGATAACCGCGAAGTATTCTATAATCTGCCGGGGGTCGGGATTCCCGGTCCTTTTGACGCACACATGGCAGGCTGGCGGGAACGGATCATCGATGCGCGTGACAGGGAGGTTTTTGACTCTCTGGTGAGCCGGGAGGCGCTTCTGGAGAACTTCGCCGCCGGAAAGACGGAGATTGACTTCTCATATAAGGTACTCGACCGGAAGAGAAATGTCGTATACCTGCGGGAGAGCATCCTGTTGGCGAAAAATGAGACTTCGGGAGACCTGATCGGTCTTTTTGTCATACGCGATATTACCGCGCAGAAGCAGGTCGAGGAGGAGAACCGCCGCAGAATGCGCATGATTGCCGCGCTCTCCCTGGATTACAGAACCGTGTTTTTTGTCAGTCTCGACACGGACTCCTATGAAATCTACCGCAGCAATGAGCATCTTATGTCACATTTCTCCAAGTGCTTCGTCCCCTCGTTCAGGGAAACGGTGGAGAACTTTGCGGAGAAAGGCGTATTCCGGCAGGACCGGGAGAAGTTCCTGCGGCAGTTGTACCCTGACCAGCTGCGGAAGCACCTTGCGGATAAATCCTTTTTTTCCTTTACGTTCCGCGGACAGAGGGGCGGAGGGGCACTTGTGCACCGCGCCAAGGCTGTGCGGATCGGAAGTCAGGACAAACCGCTGTCGGAGCTGATCCTCGGATTTGCCGACATCACGGAGGAGCAGCGGGGAGAGGAACAGCAGAAGAAACTGCTGGAGAGCGCGCTGGAGCGCGCCAGAAACGCGGACCGCGCCAAGAGCATGTTCCTGACAAATATGTCGCACGATATCCGCACGCCCATGAACGCGATTCTCGGGTTTACCCGCATCGCGATGAGTCATCTGGATGAGAAAGAGCGGGTCAGGGACTGTCTCGGCAAAATCGTGGATGCCGGGGATCACCTGATGGATCTGATCAACAATATCCTGGATATGAGCCGGATCGAGAGCGGGCGCATGGAACTGCATGAGAAAAATGCCTCGCTTCGCGAAACCATCTCGTTTGTGGAGGACGCGATGCTGCCGCAGATCAGGGATCGAGGACAGACGCTGACGATTGATCTCCCCGACGGCGCGGCCATGGAATACAGGTATGATCCGCTGGTGATGCGGCAGCTCCTGCTCAATCTGGTCCATAACGCGGTGAAGTTCACCGGCGTCGGCGGAAAGATTCTCCTTCGGGTGGAAGAGAAGGAGAGCGCTTTGAGGGGGTACGCGGTTGTCAAAATCACGGTGGAGGACAACGGCATTGGCATGAGTCCCGGCTTTGTCGACCATGTCTTTGAACCCTTTGAAAGAGAGTATACGACGACGGTCAGCCGTATTCCCGGGAACGGCCTGGGAATGTCCATCTGCAAGGGAATCGTGGAGAAAATGGGAGGAACCATCGATGTCCACACACGGCAGGGAGTGGGCACGAAAGTAATACTCCACCTCACTCTCCGCGTCATAGAGCAGTCCGGGGACACAGACCGTCCGTATGCAGAGGAAGCTCTGCCGGAACTGTTTGTTGAACTGGACCCGCACGGGAAACGTCTGCTCATCGTGGAAGACAATGAGATGAATATGGAAATCGCGAGGGATCTTCTGGAGGAAGCCGGATTTATTACCGAACCGGCCGTTAACGGACGGGAGGCGGTCCGGATGGTCGCGCTATCCGACAGGGGATATTATGACGCGATTCTTATGGATGTACAGATGCCGGTCATGGACGGCTATGAAGCGACTTCGAAAATCAGGAACATGCAGGACCTTGACCATGCGGGTATCCCCATCATCGCCATGACCGCCAATGTATTTGAAGAAGATATGCGAAAATGCCTGGAGGCGGGAATGGACGCTTTCATCGCGAAGCCTGTGGAGATAGAAAAGGTGATCCAGACGCTCACGCCCGTCCTGCAGGCGCACGGGCGGATCAAGGCGTCGAAATAAGGATTTATCCCAATAAGGATCTATCTTGGAAAACTCCGATCAGGAGGCGGCCTGTCATCGGTTCGATCCGGAGACTGCCGGGAAAAACCGGTTGCGTAGAAGCTGATCCGGGGACTGCCGGAAAAATCCGCCCCGGAGGAGCTGTCATAGAGGAGTAAACAGGAAAATGAAGACCTTTTGGAAACAATGGAGAAGGGCACTGACCGTACCGCTTCTGTGCGTAATCCTAACATTGGCGACAGCATGCGGTATGCAGGAGACTGTACAGGACCTGCAGACCTCCTCCGGGCAGGAACTGCAGCTTCTGGAGAAACAGGACGATCAGGCTTCCTCCGGGCAGGAACTGCAGCTGCTGGAGGAACAGGACGATCAGAAAACAGACCCGCAGAATCCGGGTTCGCAGAGCACGGATTCGCAGAATACAGACCTTCAGAGCGCGGATCCGCAGGGAGAGGACCCGCCGCCGGAGGACGGGTCCGCAGAAAGACCTGACGAAAACGGGACCTATACCGGCAAAGAGGACGTAGCTCTGTACCTGCACGTCTACGGAAAGCTGCCCGGCAACTTTATAACGAAAAAGCAGGCCGAAAAGCTGGGATGGTCCGGCGGTTCGCTGGAGAAATACGCGCCGGGCATGTGCATAGGCGGGGACAAGTTCAAAAACTATGAAGGGAACCTGCCGGACGGCAGTTACCACGAATGTGATATCAATACCCTCGGAAAAAAGAGCCGGGGAGCGGAGCGCCTGGTTTATTCCGATGACGGACGCATATATTATACCGGAGACCATTATAAGACATTCACGCTTTTGTATGGAGAAGAATAGCGGGATCTGTGTTTCCGGCTGTGGTGACACCGGCGGCTTCAGGAGGTGGATATGGAAGAGTATTTTGTCGATCTGTCCGGTGTTCCGGACAGAGCCGCACTGCATCTGCGTCTGCGGGAGGGACTGTCCCTGCCGTCCTGGTACGGCAATAATCTGGACGCGCTCTATGATGTACTGACAGACATGCGAACTCCCGCGGAGCTTCATTTTTATGGATGGGAAGACCTCCAGGAAGTTATGCCCGGATATTTCGACCGGTTCCGCCGCGTTCTGACGGATGTGCAGGAGGATCTCCCGGGATTTCGTGTTTTTTTTGAACCTGTGCCGGCAGGCGGTAGGAGAGATGAGGATGAAAGAACAGAGGACGCTGATCCTGACGGATATCCATGGCTGCTTTGACGAATGCGCGGCGCTGCTGGACCGGATGGAATTTGACGCGGACGCGGACAGGCTGATCAACCTGGGAGACCTGGTTGACCGGGGACCGAAAATTTACGAGACTTTTACGTTCCTGAAAGATCTGAAGGAGAAAATGGGGGACCGCTGTATTCTGATCCGCGGCAATCACGAACAAATGATGCTGGACGCGGCGCGGGAGGGGAATACAGCCAGAGACCTGTGGTATTATAACAGCGGGGAAAAAACAGTTTTTTCCTTTCTGCACAACAAACACCGGTATCAGGAGTACCTTTCCTGGTTTGAGGAGATGCCCCTTTATTACGAGACAGACCTGTTTACCTGTGTACATGCCTCGCTTTCAGATCCTGATCCCGCGAAAAACGAGCCCCAGACGCTGATCTGGGGAAGAGACACGGACTACAACGGGAAAACAGTCATGACAGGACATACGCCGTACCGCGCGCCGATTATCTTTCAGGGCGAATATTACGGCCGGATCCAGGAGGATGTGTGGACGTACATGCCGGAGACAGGAATGATCGCGCTGGATACGGGATGTGTATTCGGCAACAGGCTCACCGGAATGATTGTGCGGGAGGACGGGACATTTAAAGTGACATCCGTTGCGTCAGGGGTCGGAAAATAAGATATGCCGCAGAACCTCTGATCCGGAGAATTCCGGACAACTGCGGATCGCGGAAATGTCCGAGAGGAAATAAAAATGTCTTCAATTGAGAACAGAGATGAGAATCAGAGCCGCGGTGTGTCACCGCAGAAAAAAGGAAACAGCGCGCACAGGCAGGGCAGCAAAAAGGCCGGAAAGAAAAAAATGACGCTCAGAACTCTGCAGGCCATCGGGGCAGTCCTGTCTCTTCTGCAGGCCGGAACGGCAGCGCTGTTTATCTACCTGCTCAACGGAACGGGCATGATT
Source organism: Eubacteriales bacterium (assembly GCA_030533125.1). Lineage (GTDB taxonomy): Bacteria > Bacillota > Clostridia > Lachnospirales > Lachnospiraceae > CAG-791. Next base: position 22,224 of record JAUNJS010000005.1, read on the forward strand.
CCCTGGAAATACATCATGACTTCGTTCGCCGTGCTCGCCGTCTCTCTTCTGCTGGTCATCTTATTTGTAAATCTGCGGAGCCGAAAGACCCGGATCGCCGCGATTGTCATCAGTGTCCTGCTGATTGCCGTGCAGCTGGTGGGAAGCAGCTATCTCTACCGCACGATGAACCTGCTCAGAAGTGCCGAAAGCTCCTACAAGACGGAGCTTCTGGATTTCTATGTCAGGAACGATGATCCGGCGGAGGAAATGAAGGATGTTTCCGAATACCGGTTCGGAATCGTGGATGATCTTTCAGCGGATGAAAAAAAGACGCTTCTGGAGACAGTCCGCAGAAAGACCGGGAAAGAGATCGCCTATTGGGATTATTCCACGGCCATCGAGGCAGCCAGGGCGCTGGCAGACGGGGAAATCGACGTAGCTGTTTTCCGGGAGGCCTACAGCCCTGTGCTGGAAGAGGTTATGGATTCCTTCGCTTCAAACAGCCGCGTGATCGACACCTGCGAGATCCGGACGGAGATGAAATTTGAGACAGTGGAACCGGGAGAACCCTTCCACCTGCTGATCAGCGGCATCGATGTGAAGGGAGATATTTCGCAGACAAGCCGCAGCGATGTCAATATTATCGTCACAATCAACCCGAAAACCAAGAAAATCCTCATGACGACGACACCCAGGGATTATTACGTTTACATTCCGGAGGTCTCCGGGGATATGCGGGACAAACTCACGCATGCCGGGATCTACGGGGAGGACGCCTCGATCCGCACGCTGGAGCAGCTCTACGGGATTGACATCACATATTATATCCGCGTCAATTTCACCACGCTGATCGATATCGTAGACGCGATCGACGGCGTCGATGTCTGGTCGGATTATGAATTTGACTGCTTTACGGACCATAAAGTCCATATTGAAAAGGGATGGAATCATCTGAACGGCCGGCAGGCCCTGGCTTTCTGCCGGGAGCGGTTTTCCTTCCCGGACGGTGACAATCAGCGCGGAAAGGACCAGGAGGCGGTCCTGAAAGCGATTATCGAGAAGGTCATGTCCCCCGCCCTGATCGTCAACGCGAGCGGGCTTATTGACAGTATGCGCGGCTCATTCCAGACAGATCTGCCCGAATCCAAGATCGCGGAACTCATCAATCAGCAGCTTTCCGAGGGGACGGACTGGATGATTATCCGTCAGGCTGCGGAAAGCGGTCCCTCCGGAATGGAATACACCTATTCTGTCGGAAATTCGTCCAGACTGTCGATTACCTGGCCGGATGAGTACAGCGTGAAAAAGAACGCGGCCCGGATGGACATGATCCTGACGGAACGCCCCGCGGAAGACGGGAGCGCGGAATGACAGAAAACGCGCGCCGGATGATAAAAAGCTGACATTTTTACAACAGACGGGAATCGATGGGAATTCTGCAGGTGACTGTCCGGCTGTCAATAAATTGAAATGAAAAAAGGCCTGCTCCATCGGGAGCAGGCCCTTTACAGTTCTGCGGGAGCAACATCATCCTTGTATCTCAATAGGAACGCTGCAGCACGGGACGGCGCCGCCGGCTTCCGAGAAATGTGAAGCCGAATCTATACACCAGAATATAAGTGAAAAGAAACAGGCCGACAGCGATCACGACATCAGAGAAGGAATGCTGCTTGATGAACATTGTGGAAAGAATGATCAGCATTCCAATCGTTGTGATCGCGGTTCTCCATGCGTTCCGGATCCCGGCAGCATAAACGCGGCCTGCATCTGTACGCCAGTCCCACTGCCATGCGCCCGCCATGACAGCCAGGCTGTTGAACACATGGATGCTCGGCGTGAGGTTTGTCGGGGTGTCGGCCAGGTAAAGCATACTGATCATTTTCGTGAACGCATTGTCGACGGGCATGGTCTCCGGCCGAAGCATGTGGATATTCGGATACACGACCGATACGGCGACGAAAACGGTCATGCCGATCACCAGGCAGGTGCACACCCTGTGGTAAGTTTCCCGGTGTTTCAGAGCAAGAAAGAGCACGAACCCGAGCACATAGGGAAACCACATGACATATGGAAGGACGAACACCGGAACAAACGGAATCATGTCGTCGACAGCGGTATGGATCACAGTGTAGTGCAGGCGGTTCCAGTGCTCAATCAGCATGAAGCAGATCAGATAAGCCACCATGTATGTGAACATCGGGACAAGGAGGCGAAGTCTGCCGGAACGGACCAGACTGCGCACATCCGCCGCAAAACCCCGAATGGAGGATACGCCGTTCTTTGCGGAGCCTTCGCGGAGTACGGAACCCGCCGGGGGGCGTTGATCGGGACGGACCGGAGATTCTGCCCGAACCGGAGTTTTTGTTTTGATATCTGCAGAAATCATTTTCTCTTCCTCAGGCAATATGTTTTCGTAAATTTCAATAAAACAATACACAAAGTACAATAGTTGAACTGTGCGGACACGCCGGTTTTTTCCCGGGATCCTCTTCAGTCATAGAATGTAACTCTTTGCGCCGGAAATGGCAAGGGCTTTTATTCATTGTTTACAAACTCTTTACACTCTGCCTGCGCGCTCCCGCACCGCTCCACCTGTTCGCATTTCCGCTCTTTTTTGCGTATTCCGCGAAAAATATCTCCATGTTCATGTGCGGGCGGCCGCCTATACCCGCGCGGGCACATGCGGCCGCAGGGCTCCATGGATGAAACTCCAGTATACGCTTGTAAATGTCCGAAAAAGCCCGTGCGGGCACGGCAAATGCGGCCGCTTGCCGCTGTGTTATACATAAATGTGATTTCTGTGGTCCGACTCGTCAAAATGCTGTGGCTTTGTCCGTAAAAAAATCCGAAATATTCCAATTCTCTATTGTTTTAGACTTGCGCAAAAGGATTCTTCTTGCTATACTTCATTTTCGTGACACAAGGGAAACACGCTGTTTCCGGTTCCGGAACGGCCGGAAACGACAGCAGCCCACGACTGCTGTATTTTTCATAATGTGTGCAGGCACTTTTTTCTACATTATTATTTATTCATTTATCTAAGATAAGAAGATCCTGTAGAGAAAGCGCACAAATCGGCTGACGACTGTACACGCCGGCATAAGATGATGAAAACCAGGGGATCAGGAGGATTATTGCATGTACTCGATCGAAGAAGTCAGAAAGGTTGACCCTGAAATCGCCGCCGCCATTGAACAGGAAATCCAGCGGCAGAATGATCACATTGAACTGATTGCGTCTGAAAACTGGACCAGCAGGGCCGTCATGGCCGCGATGGGAAGCCCTCTCACAAACAAGTACGCAGAGGGCTACTCCGGCAAGCGTTATTACGGCGGATGCCAGGTGATCGACGTGGTGGAGACAATCGCAATCGAACGCGCCAAAAAGCTGTTCGGCTGTACCTATGCGAATGTGCAGCCGCATTCCGGCGCGTCCGCAAACCTTGCCGTGGAGTTTGCTGTTCTGAAACCCGGCGATACCCTGATGGGAATGAATCTGAACCAGGGCGGACATCTCACACACGGGAGCGCCGCCAACATCTCCGGCTCCTATTTCAAGATTGTTCCCTACGGCGTGGACGGGAACGGTTTTATTGATTACGACGAGCTGAAACGTCTGGCGATTGAAACAAAGCCCAAAATGATCATCGCGGGCGCCTCCGCATATGCCCGGACAATCGATTTCGGGAAATTCCGCGAAGCAGCCGATGCCTGCGGCGCTGTCCTTATGGCGGACATCGCGCATATCGCCGGCCTCGTTGCCGCGGGACTTCACCCGAGTCCCTTCCCCTATGCGGATGTCGTCACGACCACGACGCACAAGACACTCCGCGGCCCCCGCGGCGGCCTGATCCTGGCCATGGAAGAGACCGCGAAGAAATATAACTTTAACAAGGCTGTCTTCCCCGGCACACAGGGAGGACCTCTGGAGCATGTGATTGCCGCAAAGGCTGTCTGCTTCGAAGAGGCGCTGCAGCCCTCTTTCAAAACGTATATGCAGCAGGTTGCCAAAAACGCCGCCGCCCTCTGTGAAGGCCTGAAAAAAAGAGATGTGGACATTGTCTCCGGCGGGACGGACAATCATCTGATGCTGGTAGATCTCACAAAGGAAGGCCTGACGGGCAAAGAAGTCGAAGCATGGCTCGATGAAGCGCATATCACCGCAAACAAGAACACCATCCCGAACGAGCAGCGTTCTCCGTTCGTGACCAGCGGAATCCGCCTTGGCTCTCCCGCAGTCACGACCCGCGGCCTTGTGGAGGAGGATATGGACAGGATCGCGGAGGCGATCTCGATCGTGATCAAGCAGAAAGAAGCAGGGATTGAACCCGCAAAGGCAATCGTCAAGTCGATTACCGAAAAATATCCCCTTGCCTGATCGTCCGCACACGGACGGATTCGCGGAATGACAGAATGAAGGGGCTGCCGGCCCGGTTCGCGGAGAGGACAGCCTCCGCAGATCCGCGGCTTTGGCCCGCACGCAGAACGTGCGGAGGAAACACGCGAAATAATACTTGAAAGAGCAGGGAGCGGCACGTAAAGACTCGTGCCGCTCCCGTTTTTCCTTTTTCCCCTCTATCGTTCCCCGTGGTTGCCCGTTTGTACTGCCTGCTTCGCGGCAGAAGAAGACTGTCCGGTCCGATAACCGCCCCCGCCGCAGGCGAGTCTGCAGGAACTGCGCAGCTGTTCTTTGTGTCCGATTACAGCGAACATGCAGCCCTTCCTGAAAATCCGGGCAGACAGGATGATGCCCGGGCGCGGCCATTGTGTCCGGTTGAAGCGAACATGCTGCCCCGCCTGAGAATCCGGGCAGACAGGATGATGCCCAAGCACGGTTATTGTGTCCGGTTGCGGCGAATATGCTGCCCCGCCATATGCAGGAGGTTTTGCGGGTATTGTACATATTTTTCTGAATAATTAGAAAATAACATATATTTTTAAAAATTGATTGACAAATAGAGGGGCTGACCCTATAATATACACATAAAGTACTTCAAGAAAGGTGACGAGAAGATCACCGATTACTCTTTTAAATGCTTCCGTTTCCAGCGGTAATCAGACGGAAAAAGGATCGTCTCAAAGGACTATCCGCAGGGAAGCTGCTTCAAAGAGCAGTTTTGCAGGAGGACGATCATACAGGACCGAGAGCCTGAGATCTCTCCCATATAGTTCCGCATATTCCGACAGGAAACTGAAGGGATAAAAGAAGAAAGGAAGGTACACGCCACCGGAAACAGTTGATCAAGCTCCATAACAGTTACAATTGAATAGAGTCCGCAATTGAGTACGAAATATAATTGAAGTGATGCATCGCGGCATTGGATTTTTTGAAGGGTCACAGCACACTGCAGTGAATACGCCGGACGAATAAAAACCCGAAAGACCTGAATCGGAAACCGGAAAGGTGCAGGATTGGAAACTGGATGGAACAGTCCATTTTCGGATAATCACACCGATCAAACAGTAGAGGAAAGGAATTGACGGTAAGTTTCGAAAGGAACCGCATTTGCTGACGGGAAGCCGGAGATCCGGAGAAAGCACCACAGAGTGCAGCAGATTCCAACCGGACATCGCAGTACAATCAGTACAAAAAGAAAGGGAAAGAGAGCGGAGAGCCAGACAAAAAGGAGGAAAGTCCATTGGATGGTGTTTTCTAAGGAAGAGTATT
>JAUNJS010000375.1 GCA_030533125.1 Eubacteriales bacterium
GAGGGGCAGCGGGAGGTGATGCGGCAGTCGGAGCCGGTATCCGCGGAGGATGGTTTGACGGCGCGGCAGCCGGAGGTGATGCGGCAGTCGGAGCCGGTATCCGAGGAGGATGCTTCGGCGGAGGGGCGGCGGGCCGGGGATGCTGCGCCGCGGCAGTCCGGGCAGCAGAATCCGGCTGCCTGGCATGATTCTGCCGGGATTGCTTCTGCTGAGGCTGAGGCTGATTCTAATCCCGACGCCGTATGCGCGCGGGAACTGTCGCTGGTCGGGATCGGCGTCGGCAGTCCAGGGGCGCGGACGCAGGAGGCAGAAGAGGCTCTGGCGCGGGCCGAGCTCATTTTCGGGGCGGAGAGCGTCCTGCGCGTTCTGCGGAATGACCCGGAAAAGACTCGGGTTCCGGTTTATGACAGCGCCCGGATCCTGCAGTATTTACAGGAACATCCGCAGGTCCGGAAGGCTGCCGTCGCCTTTTCCGGGGACAGCGGATTCTACAGCGGCGCCGCCGGCATGCTTTCCCTGTTGAGAAAAAAGAAACAGGCAGGGGAATTCACCGATCTTTCCGTCCGCGTCATCTGCGGGATCTCCAGTGTGTCGTGGTTCGCGTCGCGCGCGGGGATTCCCTGGCAGGACTGGAAAATCCTGAGTTCCCATGGCCGCGCCTGCAATGTGGCCGGCGAGGTCCGGAGGCATTCGAGATGCTTTTTGCTGCTCTCGGGGGCGGAGGATCTGTGCCGGACCGGGCGCCTGCTCGCCGAAGCGCAGACACAGGGCATGCTGGGAAAGCTGCGCCTTATCTACGGATACGAACTCTCCCGCCCGGAAGAGGAAATCCGTGAATGCACGCCGCAGGAGCTGTGCGCGGAAAGAACACAGCTTAAAGAGGGTCTCTACGTCCTTTATATTGCGCATGAGGACGCGGAGAGGACGCCCGTTCTCCCGGGGCTTCCGGACAGCGCGTTTCTGCGCGGAAAAGCCCCGATGACGTCGTCGGAGGTCCGCGCGCTCTCCCTGTGCAGGCTGGGCCTGACCGCGCGGCCGGTGGTCTGGGATGTCGGCGCCGGAACCGGCTCTGTGAGCGTCGAAGCGGCGATCGCCTGCCCGGAGGGAACCGTGTGGTCGGTGGAATACAAAAAGGAGGCGCTGGATCTTTTATATAAAAACCGCGCGAAATTCTGCCTTTCAAATATGGAGATCATCGAGGGAAGGGCGCCGGAGATCCTGCGGGAGCTTCCTGCGCCGACACATGTTTTTATCGGCGGCAGCGGAGGGGAGATCGGCGCGGTCATCGAGCAGGCGCTGGAGAAAAACCCGCGCGCCCGCTTCACGGCCAACTGCATCACGGCGGAGACTCTGGCGGCGCTTCAGGAGGCGCTGAACCGCCTGCCGGTCTGCGGCGTACAGACGGTCCAGGTCAGCGTGCAGCGCATGGAGGAACTCGGGCGGTATCATTATCTGAAAGCGCAGAATCCGGTTTTCATTATTTCCTTTGCCGGAAACGGAACAGATCGCGGAGAGATGAAGTAGATTAAAATAAATATGGAAGGCTGAAATGCCGGACGGCTCCCTGCCTGCCGATCAGGAAAACGTCAGCGCCGGAGCGGAACGACCGCCGCGGACACAGAGGTGAAGACATGACAATCATCATGATGGCGTGCACCGCCCGCGGATTTGATGCCATGCGGCACTGCGGGAGGAAATTAAAAGAAAAAATACCGGAGGCGGAGATCCTGACTTCCGGGCGCTGTGTTTCTGTGCCCGGCTATGAGGAGAAACCGGGACTTTCGGAGCTGACGGCAGAATGGTTTGAAAAGGCAGACGCGCTGCTGTTTTTTACTGCGGCAGGAATTGCCGTTCGCTGTATCGCGCCCTTTGTGCGGGACAAGTTCCGGGACCCCGCTGTGCTCGTCATCGACGAGAACGCGAGATTTGTCATCCCGATTCTCTCGGGACACGCAGGCGGTGCGAACCGGCTCTGCGGAATTGTCGCGGAAATACTGGGTGCGCAGCCGGTGATCACCACGGCGACCGACGGCCGCGGCCTCTTTGCCGTCGATGTTTTCGCGGCTGAAAACGGGCTCCGGATCTCTGACAGAACAAGGGCAAAGCAGATCTCCGCGCGGCTTCTTGCCGGGGAGAAAGTGACGGTCTTTTCCGATTTGCAGGATTTCACAGACTGCCCGGGAATGACAGATATACCGGATAATCGGGATTTCCCGGAAACGACAGCTCTTCCGGATATACCGGATAATCGGGATCACCCGGCAACGACAGCTCTTCCGGATGTTTCAGATAGACAAGATCCCGCGGAAGCGACAGCTCCCCCGGATTTCCCGGAAACGGAAGATCTCCCGGAAAGGCCGGATCCCCCGGATCGCACAGAGGCCGCGGATACTGCGGCACCTTCCCTGCGCGGGCTGCTGCAGCGGTACGGAAGCGGCGCGGCGCAGACCGGGAATCGCGCGCGGGCGGACATCATCCTGTCCTTCCGGAAGCTTCCGGAAGACCCGCCGGATGCCCTCTATCTGATCCCCCGGGCTGTCACGCTGGGCATCGGATGCCGGAAGGGGATCGCCTGCGCCGGGATCCGGGATGTCGTTTCGAATCTGCTGGAAAAGAGCGGAATATTCCCGCAGGCCGTCATCGGGATCGCGACCATTGACCTCAAAAAAAATGAGACGGGCCTCCTTGCTTTCGCGAAAGAACGGGACCTGCCGGTCACTTTTTATACGGCGGAGGAGCTCCGGGCTGTCCCCGGGGAGTTTACGTCCTCTTCTTTTGTCAGGGAGATCACGGGGGTCGACAATGTCTGCGAGCGGTGCGCCGTCCTCCTCGCCGGGAGGAACGGAAAACTGCTTGTCAGGAAACAGCGCGGGGAGGGCGTGACCGCTGCGGCAGGCCTGTCCGGACCGGGACAGTTTTTTTCCGGTCCCGGAAATATAGAAAATATAGGAGAAAGGGAGCCTGTTCTATGACAGGAAAAAAGAAATTATTTCAAATCGTCCCTGTGCTCTTCGCAGCGCTGATGCTTCTTGCGGGCTGCGCCGCTGCCGATGAAAAAACAGATCTCCGCCCGGCTCCCGGGACGTACGAACCCGCTTTCTTTTCTTTTTCCGGCGGGTCGGGCCGGGTGACGATCACATGCCCGGAGGTGACGGTCGGCGCGGAATCCGGTAAAAATCAAGAGGGAAAAACGGAGGGACCTGAAGGAACTGAGACTGAAACCACGGAAGCGGCAGAAGCGGAGGATCCGGAAACGAACGCGGTGCTCGTCTTCAGCAGTCCCCACTATGAGTGGGTGAAGGTGAACGGCGTCGAATATCTTCCGGACAACGCGGAGACACCCGCCAGGGAAACTTCTGTCTTTACGATACCCGTTCTTCTGGACGAAGAGATGAAGATCAGCGCGCTGACGACCGCGATGTCGGAACCTCACGAAATCGAGTACACGATTTTTATCAGCCTGGACCCGGAGAAAGCGGAGAGCGGGAGAGCCGCTGCGGATTCCGCGGACGCAGAAACGGAAAAAGCATCCACGGAGAC
>JAUNJS010000376.1 GCA_030533125.1 Eubacteriales bacterium
GGGGCATCGCGGACAGGACCGACTACGACCTGACCCAGCACCAGAACACCTCCGGCGAGGATCTGACCTATTTCGACGACGTCAAGAAGACGCGCTATGTCCCTTACGTCATTGAGCCTTCGCTGGGTGCCGACCGCGTCACGCTGGCTTTTCTGTGCGCGGCCTACGACGAAGAGGAGCTCGAGGGCGGCGACAAGCGCACCGTCATGCGCTTCCACCCGGCGCTCGCGCCCGTCAAGATCGGCGTCCTGCCCCTCTCCAAGAAGCTTTCCGGCGACGCTTTCGAGATTTACAAGAAGCTCTCCAGGCATTACAACTGCGAGTTCGACGACCGCGGCAACATCGGCAAGCGCTACCGCAGACAGGATGAGATCGGCACGCCGTTCTGCCTGACGTATGACTTCGAGTCGGCAGAGGACAAGGCCGTCACCATCCGCATGCGCGACAGCATGGAGCAGGTGCGCGTCCCGATCGACGAACTGGACGCCTGGTTCCTGGATAAATTCGATTTTTAAAACCCGGTTTTTAAATCATATAGTTGAAAAAGGAAACAAAGGACTGTGCTGCGCCCTTTCAGAGGTCATTCAGAGGACAGCAGTGTAGAGGTAATTATGTATAAAACAGCGAGCAAGCGGCCGCAAATGCCGTGTTCGCACGAGCATTTGCGAGCGTAGTTTTATACATACGCAGTCTATGACACTAAATCATGGAGCTGAAAATATGAAAAAATATGGTGTAAACGAGCTGCGCGAGATGTTTTTGAGATTTTTCGAGAGCAAGGGGCATCTGCGCATGAACAGCTTTTCCCTGGTTCCGCACAATGACAAGAGCCTTCTGATCATCAACTCGGGAATGGCTCCTTTAAAGCCCTATTTCACAGGGCAGGAGATCCCGCCCCGCAGGCGCGTGACGACCTGCCAGAAGTGCATCCGCACGGGCGACCTGGAGAATGTAGGCAAGACGGCCCGCCACGGCACCTTTTTCGAGATGCTGGGCAATTTCTCCTTCGGGGATTATTTCAAGAAGGAATCCATCCCGTGGGCGTGGGAGTTCCTGACCGATTGGGTCGGCCTCGATCCCGAGCGCCTGTATCCTTCCGTCTATGAGGGGGACGACGAGGCATATGAGATCTGGCTGAACACGATGCACATCCCGGCAGACCGCATCTACAAGTTCGGCAAGGAGGACAACTTCTGGGAGCACGGCTCCGGCCCCTGCGGCCCCTGCACCGAGATTTATTATGACCGCGGCGAGAAGTGGGGAAACGGCCCGGACGATGTCATGGGCGGAGACGGCGACCGCTACATGGAAGTCTGGAATGTCGTCTTTTCCCAGTTCAACAACGACGGCAAGGGTCATTATACCGAGCTCGTGCAGAAAAACATCGACACCGGCATGGGCCTGGAGCGTCTGGCCGTGGCGGTCCAGGACGTAGAGTCCCTGTTTGATGTTGACACGGTCCGCGCGCTGCGCGACAAGGTCTGTGAGCTCGCGCGCTGCGAATACGGAAAAGATCACGAGACGGACGTCTCCGTTCGAATCATCACGGACCACATCCGCTCCACGACCTTCATGATCTCGGACGGCATCATGCCCACAAATGAAGGCCGCGGCTACGTGCTCCGCCGCCTGATCCGCCGCGCGATCCGCCAGGGCAGAAAGCTCGGCATCAAAGAGGCGTTCATGACGACACTCGCCGACGCCGTGATCGAAGGTTCGAAGGACGGCTATCCCGAACTCGAGGAGAAGCGGGAGTTCATTCTGAACAACATCCGCCTCGAGGAGGAGCGCTTCGAGAAGACGATCGACCAGGGCCTGGAGATCCTCTCCGGCATGCTGGAGAAGCTCCGCGCGGAAGGAAAGACCGAGATTTCCGGCAAAGACGCCTTCCTGCTGTACGACACCTACGGATTCCCGATCGACTCCACCGAGGATGTGGCCGCGGAGAACGGCTGCACCGTGGACCAGGCCGGATTCGAAGCGGCCCGCGAGGAAGCGCGGCAGAAGTCCAAGGGCTCCTGGATCAAGACAAACTACAGCGGCGCCGCAGCGACCGTATACGATCAGATGGACGCGGCCATTGAGACCGTCTTTACCGGCTATGACAGGATCACCGATACCGGAAAGATCCTCGCACTCGCGCATCTCTCCGACCTGGACGAGAAGGGAGACCCCACCGGCCCCGACGAGGTCGCAGACGCGGTGACGGACGGAATGCGCGCCGCGATTATCACAGACAGAACTCCGTTCTATGCCACAAAGGGCGGACAGGTCGGCGACATCGGCACGATCACCTGCGGAAAATCCGTCTTTAAGGTTGAAAAGACCGAGCCCGTCTCCGGACAGAAGGTCGCGCATATCGGCGCTGTCACCGCCGGCATGTTTAAAATGGGCGATGAGGTTGCCCTGCATGTCGATGAAAAAGAGCGCCGCGACACCTGCCGCAACCACAGCGCGACCCATCTGATGCAGAAGGCCCTGCGCGAAGTGCTCGGCACCCATGTCGAGCAGAAGGGCTCTTATCAGGATGCGGGCCGCACCCGCTTCGACTTCAGCCACTATCAGGCGATGTCGGCGGAAGAGCTGAAGAAGGTCGAAGATCTCGTCAACGAAAAGATCGGCGAGGGCCTCGACGTGCAGACGGCGGTCATGGGCATCGAAGAGGCGAAGAAGAGCGGCGCCATGGCCCTGTTCGGCGAAAAGTACGGGGACGAGGTCCGCGTCGTGAAGATGGGCGGCTTTTCCATCGAGCTCTGCGGCGGCACGCATGTGAAAAACACCAGCCAGATCGGCCAGTTTAAGATTCTCTCCGAAAACGGCGTCGCGGCCGGCGTCCGCAGAATCGAAGCCCTGACCGGCGACAATGTCCGCTCCTACTATGAGGAGATGGAGCGCGAGATGTACGCCGCGGCCGCCCTCGTGAAGGCGACGCCCGCGACCCTCGCGGACCACATTAAAAAGCTCCAGGAGGAGCTGAAGACGCTGAAGGGCGAGGTCGAGTCCCTCAAGGCCAAAGAGGCGCAGTCCGCCCTCGGCGACGTCATGGACAAAGTCACCGACATCGGCGGCGTGAAGTTCCTCGCGGCTGCCGTTCCCGGCGTGGACATGAACGGCCTGCGCGACCTCGGCGACCAGCTCAAGGAAAAGATGGGCGGCGGCGTCGTCCTGCTGCTCTCCGACAAGGACGGGAAGGTCAGCATGATGACCATGGCGACAGAGGATGCCGTGAAGAAGGGCGCCCATGCGGGCAACCTCATCAAGGCTGTCGCGAAGGAGGTCGGCGGCGGCGGAGGCGGCCGTCCCAACATGGCCCAGGCGGGCGGAAAAAATCCTGAGGGCATCCCCGCGGCCCTGGAGAAGGCGCCGGAAGTCCTCCGCGGAATGCTGAAATAAGGCGGCGGCTCCGCGGGTTCCGGAGAGGAATATGGCAATGGATCCGTGGTTTCCGGAGAAGGATAAGGCAACGGATCCGCGGGCTCCGGGGAAGGCGCCGGAAGTCCTCCGCGGAATGCTGAAATAAGGCATTGAATGCGCGGTC
>JAUNJS010000377.1 GCA_030533125.1 Eubacteriales bacterium
CCACCACTACGGGTGCGGCCTGTCTCACTCTCAGAAAAGATTCCCGGGGCTCAGTGCCACTCAGACATGACTCTGTCGCCTTCCTCATTCAGTTCAATGCGGTCACGGATCTGCAGCATGCGCCGGTCGAGCTGATTGATCAAGTCTGCGCTGTAATGCAGCTCTTCGACGATGGACTCCGCATTGCGGATCTCCTTCTTGTACTTCATCTGGTGCTCGACGCTCGCCCAGAAGTCCATGGCAATGGTGCGGAACTGCAGTTCCACATGCATGTATTTTTTCTCCTGCATGAGGTAAATCGGGACCTCCAGGATCAGGTGCAGGCTCCGGTAGCCGTTGGGTTTGGGAACGGCGATGTAGTCCTTTTCCTGGATTATCCGCACGTCATCCTGCATCGCAAGGCTGTCCCGGATGCTGTAGATGTCATCTATAAAGGAACAGATCACGCGAAGGCCGGCTATATCCGTCAGATATTTTTCAATATTCTCGACAGAAAAAGGAATTCTGCGCGCTTTCAGTTTTTCATAGATGCTGACCGGCTTCTTCAGGCGGCTCTTGATCGTCTCAAAAGGATTGCGGTTCTTTTTGAGAGCGACCTCCCTGTGAAGAACCTCCAGCTTCGTGCGCACCTCGGCAAGGGCGCAGTCATAGTACATCATGAGGATCTCGAAATCTTCGAGCTGGCCTGTCAGTTCCAGAATGCGGTCAATGTCCTCCTGTGACATCTCCTTGGGCTCCATATTCCGGATCCTCACTCTCCCTGTCCCGGGATAGTCAAGGTCGTCAATTTCATCGCCCTGTTTGGGAACAGTCTGTACTTCCGCCGCCTGAACCGCCGCGCCCTGTGCTTCCGTATCCTGAGATTCCGCATCTTTCATCAGCACATCCTTTGCCGCTGTATCCTGTGCTGCCGCGTCCATAATCTCCACTCCCTGCGCAATTGCCGCCGCAGAAGGACTATTATTCCCTTCCAGCTTTTTTTCCTGATTTCCCATATCCGACCAACCTCTGTTTCCAGGTTTCTTTTTCTCCGGATCACATGCCCGGTTTGTAGTTTCTTCGCGCAGACCGGAATGCGGGGACGCGGTTCCGGCATCCGGCTGTGCAGGTCCGGATCAGCGCGCGGGGACGCAATTCCGGCATTACCGCGGACCCGGATCAGCAGCGCGCGGGGACGCGGTTCCGGCATCCGGCTGTGCAGGTCCGGATCAGCGCGCGAGGACGCGCTGCAGCATTCCGTCCCGCAGAAAAGAATTCGCGCCGTACAGATACAAGATCTTCGTCGGCCTGTGTTTTTTGAGCAGGCCGGATAATTTCCCTGTATATTTTTCCGGGTGCACATAAATGATTTTTTCAAAGGAAGAGACAAGCATCGGGACTATGCTGTCCGCAGTCCGGTCTCCGAAGACAAGCAGCACTTCGCCGTTTACGGCAGTAGTGTGAATCTCTGTACACGCTCTCTCTCCTCCAAAAAAGACGTCGTACTGGTATGACCCGTCCAGCGCGGACGCGTCATAGAGGGAACCGTACCATTCGCCGGTGGTCCCGTCCACCCTGTAATAGACGGCCTCTTTTTCGGGAACATAGATCTCCAGTCTCTCGGTTCTGGAATTTGTCAGCTTCCTGAGCAGGGTCTCTTCCTTTCCCAGATTTCCCCGGAAAGAGTCCGAAAGGAGGTAACAGATGTCTCTGCCGGCAGGACGCTCCGCATTCATCGCCTCAAGCGCCGCGCGCGCGGCATACCGGCTGCCCCACCCGGTCAGCCAGATGTCCGTGGCATAGTACAGTTTTTCCCCGTTATGTTCCCGGAATATTTCCAGCAGGTCAATCCATTCGGCCGCGGGAGATGTTTTCGCCCTGACCGATGAAAGATCCGCCGCCTGGTTCCGGATCTCCGCTCCCTGCGGCAGATAGCCGCTCTGGACGTACGAAGCCGAGGGGACAAGCATCATATACTGGCTGATCTCGGGATGGTCGTGGTGCAGGGCCGCAATGGTTTCTGCCGTTTTATCGATTAATAACGAGTCCGGTACCGCGGGTTCCTCCAGCATTCTTCCGTCCGCACAGCGATAAATCCCGTGGCGGTAATCCCTGCGCAGATCCGCATAGACCAGCACCGCGGCTGCCATCATGAGAAGCGCGCATAAAATGCCCAGCACAAAACGGAGCCGCCGGATCCTGCCGGCGGAAGAAGGCCCTGTCCGGGGCTGATGACCCCCGGCAGCTGTTCCGGACTCCCCCTGCGGGTTTGTTTTCATCAATGGCATGTTTAACCTCTTGTCCCGGAAGGTTCGTTTTCGTCAATGAGAGGAAGCTTCTTCCGGGGCTTCCGGGGCGTTGTTATGCTTGTCATAGACTCCCAGAAGCTGGTTTTCCGCCCAGTATCTGTAAAAATCCGGCTGCACATGAACGCCGTCTCCCGCGTACAGATCCCCGTGCTCCTCTACCAGAGAGGTGTTGTCAATGAAACTTGCGCCCTGTTCGGCACTGGCACGACGGAGAGCTTCGCTGTATTCCGGAAGCCTTCCCCACAGGGGCGCGTAAGCTATGGCTTCCTCAGAAGCCGGCAGAATGGAATTGACATAGATTTCAGCTTCCGGCAGCGCGTCCTTAAGCGTCTGCAGGATTCCGGTAAATTCCTCCTCGTACAGGTCTGCCTCAGGCCAGAGTCCGCATCCGATATCGTTTATTCCATAACTGATGAAAATGTATTTCGGGGAGAGGCTGCGGATTTCCTCCAACCGGTCCCGGATGGCGGCAATCGTGTCACCCGTCTCCGCGAGCACCCGGTCCTGAGGAAGAAATCCATAGAGTGAAAATCCGACGACCCGTGAATCGCCGAGGAACACATAATCGTCAAAGGAGGCCCAGACGGCATCTCCTTCCAGCGTCTGCCGGTAGGACTCCCGGCGGATCTGATAGGCCTCCCATTCTTTTTTCGCCGCATAGGCAGCCCTGGCTTCGTCGATTTTTACCTCGACCTCGACCGGTTCCCGCTCTTCGAGGCCCGCAAGGTATTCCCGGCCCTTTTCCACTTCCGTGGGGCGATGTTCCTCCGGAGCGGCTTCCGCCGTAGTGCTTCCGGCCGCGGTTCCTTCTTCCGGTCCTGCGGCTTCACCTGCTGCGGCTCCCGCATCAGAGTCCTCCGCGGCAGCCGCCCCGGCCTGATCTGCTGCCGCGGCCCCCGCATCCGATGCCTCCGCGTCGTCAGCCGCCCCGGCTTGATCTGCCGCTGCGGCGTCACCGGAGGGGTTCTCCACAGAAGCGGGTTCCGCGGAGGCGCCTGCCACTGGCGATTCCTGTGCAGGCACCGTATTCTCCGGATCGTTCCCGGCGTCTTTCCGCGGAATAAAATGCCGTACAACGGAAGTCACAATCCAGATCATCACTAATATGAATGCCGCCAGCAGAATAATCCTGCGGGTTCTGCCGCTCATGCGCTTCTTATTCTTCATCTGCCACCATCTTCGGTTCTTCCGCATCTGTCTGCGATCCGGCAGGGAAACAGCCATTTTCACAGAGAAACACTCCC
>JAUNJS010000378.1 GCA_030533125.1 Eubacteriales bacterium
TCAATCTGATTCCCCTCAATCACCACAACGCAGGATTCATAATACCCATCACCTGTAGTGCGGGGACCGCTTACTACCTCAAAGCCATCTGATTTAAGTCGCTCGGTCAATTCATCCACTTTTTCTTTGCTTCCTACTGAAAAGGCAATATGGGCGTATCCAGTTCTATTCAAAGGCTTAGCCTGATCTTTCAAGTTAGGCTTCGTCATTATCTCCAGTCTTGCGCCGCCATCAAAGCATATAAAGTAGGAACGAAAGTCCGTAGTCTTGTTATGATATCCATCATTGGACTTCCCGCCCAGATACTCTGCAAAAAAATCTCGCGCAGCTTCAAGATCATTCACATACATGGCAATATGTTCTATTTTCACTCTTTTCCCTCTTTTCTCCAGCAAAATTCGCAGAATGACGTCTCATCTTCTCCCACAACAGTTCTTATATTTTTTTCCGCTGCCGCAGGGACATGGATCGTTGGGATATATTTTCTTCTTCCCGGTAATCACAGTCTTACGGTCCGGGGAAATGAAAGCCGTATCGATTTTTCTCGCATTGCTGTTAAGATCAATGTGTACACCCATCGCACGGAGCTGATCTTGTGCTTCTGCCAGCATTCCCGCTGCCTGCGCGCTTCCCGGTACAATCGTCAAGCCATTCCGGCGAATGCTCTCCTTCTCGCGCGGCATCAAAGCCTCCGGTCTGAAGCCTCTGTTATGCAACATTGGAGTTGTGTTATTTAGGTGAGTAATACATTCCACAAACTCCCGCATCGCCTTCTCCGATGGAAATACCAGCTTCTTCTTATTAACTAAGTCCATCACGTCATGAAGGTCGCCGCCCTGATTCAACGTGTACCAGATCTCATCTGTCAGGTCCTCCGCATCAATCTCCTCCATCTCCATCTCGTTTTGGAGGAAGGCAAATAGCGTCTTTACCTCCCATTGCTGCGACGGATAACCGTTCCAGGAAATATCCTCCACTTCTTTCTTAGTCGGAATATAATAGGCCTTGTCCCCCTGATAGCTTTCAAGAGCCTTATACTCGTCATCATGCAGCCATCCATGGTAAATAATGCGGCCATCATGAACAATACAGAGCGTATCGAAATCACTAAGTGCCTGAATCGCTTCTACCATTTCCTCCCGGCTAAGCTCCCCAAACTGTTTGTAAAGGCGGAAGAACTGCCTGATCGGTATGGACCCGTAATAATACTCGACTACATCAAGGCAGTCCAGAAGCCAGACATGCTGCTGCCTTTTGTGATGAAATTCAGGCGTGTCAATCCCATTAAACGCCTCCATGACATCTGTCGGAATCAGGAACTCATTTTCATTCTTTGTCGGTGCAGCATAGTCTAACTCACACAGAAATGCCATGTCATCCGACTCTGCGAAAGATGCCGCCTTGAAAATGCCACCCTCATTGACTGCCCGCTTGAAAGTCTCCATCTGATGGTCGTTCATCGGCAGGAGCCGTTCCTCCATACATTCCTTCTCAAGCAGACGATCGGCACAGCGCTTTGCGAGCATCATCGCGGCAGCGGTTTCCCTATCCTTCGCCTTGAACAGCGCAAGAATCTCCCTGGGCAGGTCGGCATTAACTCCGATCATCTCCGCAAGCTGTCTCAACTTTGTATCAGAATAAATTACAAAAAGCATCTCCCGAAGAGATTTCATATCAGCAGTACGGAAGCCCTTTATACCTAATGCCACAGAAATCTGTTCTGCACTATCCTTAGCTTGCTCGGCTAGACTTCGGATAGTATTTTCCGGTCTGCTCTTCGGATCCGTCATCGCCGGCACCGTCACATAAGAATCAAGCTCTATTGACACCGCCCCTCCGGATAGATATTTCTTCTTTCCACGCTCATCGAGCAGCCCCTTCTTTTTCACAAAGCGAAAGCCCTCATCATACTGAATGTGATAGCACATGAGTTCCTTCATCTTATCTTTAAAAGCGCTCCGGTCATCCTTCTCGAAAAGCTCCCAGGCCCCACGGCTGTATCTTCCGGGGAAGGAAAACATCTGCGTCTTGCTGCCGGCCCCCTTCACCTCGACACGGAACGCAGTGTCTTCATTTTTATCCGGCTTATAGGTGAACCAGGAATCCTTCTTCATGTACTCATCGATAAAAGTAGTGTCCGCCTCCCGCAAGGCCTGCTTATAAAGAGGATAGGAGCCATCCTCAAATATGCCCTCTCGCAGCTGTACTTCGAAAGACGGCAAATCAAATATATAGTCAGATGGCGGCGCATCCTTCGTGCCGGATGCAATGTCAAGAAATACCGACAGCGTGGAAAATGTAACGCCTCCCGGAACCTCAAGCTCATACCAGAGAACCGGTTTTGATTTTTTAAGGATTATCTTCAAATTATATAACATAAAATTTGTACCTCTTTGCAGTATACGTACAGTGGACGTCCGGCGGGCAATCGAACCCGATATCCATCGGCTCATCCACCAGGTCAATTTGGTCATAGCGCTACTGAAGCAGATCAATGCGCATACAGAGGGTTAGCTTTTCTGATCTGATCACCATAAATATTCTTCAGTTCAGAAAAGGCTTTTTCCACATTCTCAGGAATATCCACGTGAGCGATAAAGCCCTTTCCGGCAGGGCCGTACCCATGCCGGTCATCCCTTAACCGCGGAACCTCGCCCATCAGAAGGCTTATATACCTGTCAATCTCCCAAATGCCATGGATTTTCTCCTGGATGCAGAGTCCATCCGCATCAGTTCCTACTGTAGCAGAATAGGAGGCAAAATTGATGACGGATATGCCTTGCGGCCTGTATTTGCGGAAACCCGCATCCATCCGCTTTTGCATAGTTGCATCCTGACATAAAATGATGCTTTTACAATCAATTCTGTTTCCTTCTATGAGATCCAGAAGATATGTAATATTGTTGCCGCAGTTGGTGGATCTGGTTTCCAGAAAATCCGCTTCGTACCCGTAAATCTCCTGCAGGTATTTCTGAAAGATTTCGGCCTCTGTCAGACCGGCTGTCCTGATTGACGGATATTCAGACTGCACGGTCTGCCTGAGAGTCTCTGTTGTGTGACCAACGCCTCCGACGATGATATATGTTGACGCAATCCTGCTCCTGATCGCCTCTGCCAGAACATCCCCGCCCGCAAGGATACTGCCTCCGAAGAGTACCATCACGTCAGCATGTTCCATTCCGAATCTTTCGAACAGATTATTGCGGTCAAGCGATACCACATCCCTTTGCCCGCAGAATCTCCCAAGTGTATTAATATTCTTCGCTGTTTCTAAATGCATTCGTTTTCTCCACCGGACATGGATAATAAGGAATTAGCGTTAATTCGTAATCTATGATTCTCTTTTCCATTATCAATGTCTCAACTCGTCACAATTTGAACAGTTCATGCGGCACCCCTATTTGCCTATTGTCATTCGCCGCAAAATAAATCGCACAGTTCCCAATGTACTTTGACCAATACCTGCCCTGTGACTCCGGGGTCAGATATTCCAGCAGACCTTTCATCGCAATTGCGTGCG
>JAUNJS010000379.1 GCA_030533125.1 Eubacteriales bacterium
TTTTGCAACGAAGAAATATTTTTTAAAAATAAAAAAACGCCGGAAAGCAGGGCAGAGTTCCTGCCCCGGGATCAGACGTCCTTGCCTGCACAGATCATTCTGGTTTAAAAAAGCCGGATCCACGGCTTCTTCCGGTACTTTTGTACTACAATCCTGATTATAGCATGCGCAGGTGAAACAGGCAAGCAAAAGAAGTATAAAGATGTATAATTGTATACAATGATGCTTGACACATAGATCGATCTGTGTATAATAAGAGCGTAAAAGCAAAGGCGCTTGAAGAGTTGGGACAACCTTCTCTTCAGGCGCCTTTGTTTTATAGACACAACGAAGACAGAACGAGGAGGCAGACGACAATGTGTTCCATACTGGCTTATTGCGGAAGTGATGCGGACCCGAAGATCGTGGAAGGTATGCTGGAAAAGACGATCTCCAGAGGTCCTGACGATACCCGGATTCTGGATACGGGAAACGGATATCTTGGTTTTAACCGTCTCTCAATTATGGGCCTGACGCCGGAAGGCATGCAGCCCTTTCTGATGACGGAACCTGCTCCGGGGAACGCGCTGTCGCACGGCCTTGTCAGTTATGTCGTGTGCAACGGAGAGATTTACGGATTCCGGAAGCTTCGCAGCGCGCTGGAGAGAAGGGGATACCACTTTGTCAGCGATTCTGACTGTGAGACCCTCCTGCCGCTCTATCGGGAACTCGGCACCTACATGTTCCGGATTCTTGATGCGGAATACGCGCTGGTGCTGTACGACGCGAACCGGGATATCTATATTGCCGCCCGGGATCCGATCGGGATCCGCCCGCTGTACTACGGGCAGGACGACGGCGGCAGATATGTCTTCGCGTCCGAGCCGAAAAACCTGGTGGGTGTCTGCGGCAGAATCAAACCCTTCCCGCCCGGGAAATACGCGATCGTGCGGACCGGAGGACCGGAAAAATCCGGAAAACAGGGAAAAAATGAAAAAACATCCGGAAAACAGGACAGAAGCGCCGGATCTTCCGCTGCGCAGCAGATCGAGTTTTTCACTTACACCAGAATTGAAAAACCGCATTCTGCCTGTAAGGATGAACTTCCGAAAATCGCGGAGAATATCCGCGCGAAGCTGATCGCAGGGATCGAAAAGCGTCTGGACGCGGACGCCCCGCTGGGATTTCTGCTGTCCGGAGGCCTTGACTCCTCCCTGGTGTGCGGCGTAGCGGCAAAGCTTCTGGACCATCCGATCCGGACATTTTCGATCGGGATGGATCTCGACGCCATTGATCTCAAATATGCCCGTCAGGTCGCGGACTATATTGGAAGCGAGCACCACGAGGTCATCATGACCCGGGAGGACGTCCTCGCGGCGCTGGAGCCTGTCATCTACGCGCTGGGGACCTGGGACATCACGACCGTCCGTGCCTCCATCGGCATGTATCTGGTCTGCAAATGGATCCACGAGAACACAGATATCCGTGTCCTCCTCACCGGCGAGATCTCAGACGAAATCTTCGGTTATAAATATACCGACTTCGCGCCCTCCGCGGAGGCCTTCCAGAAGGAATCCGAAAAGCGGATCCGCGAACTCCACATGTATGATGTCCTGCGCGCGGACCGCTGTATCAGCGTGCACTCCCTGGAAGCCCGCGTCCCCTTCGGAGACCTCGATTTCGTGCGCTACTGCATGGCCATCGACCCGGAAAAGAAGCTCAACCGCTACGGCATCGGGAAATACCTCCTCCGCCACGCCTTTGAGGAGGACGATTTGATCCCCCGTTCCATCCTGATGCGGGAAAAGGCCGCCTTTTCCGACGCCGTCGGCCACTCGATGCGGCGCGACCTCATGGAATACGCGGAATCGCTCTATACAGACGCGGAATATGAGGAAAGACGACACCGCTTTACGCATGCCATGCCCTTCACAAAGGAATCCCTGCTGTACAGGGAGATTTTTGAAAAATACTATCCGGGCCAGGCGGAAATGATCGCGGATTTCTGGATGCCCAACCGCGACTGGGAAGGGTGCGATGTGAACGACCCCTCCGCCAGCGTGCTCTCCAACTACGGCGCGAGCGGCATCTGACGGGGCGCAGGCAGCCGGCGGCTGCGGGGGCCTCCCGGATCCGGCGGTTTTGGAAAAGATGCCGCCGCGTTTTCATGACAGTCGTGCAAAGATGGCCGCACAAATAAATGAGTCAACCGGCGCAGGATTTTTCTTCGAGATTGCAAGGCAGGATGAAGGCGCATAGCGGGCTATGTAACTGAATTCCGCCCTGAGAGATCGGAGAAAAAGACACGTCAGACGGAGCATTTATTTGCGTGGCAATCCTATGGCTCTACAGATAACAGGATGAGGATTATTTATGAAAAAGACCGGCGACAGGAAGATTATCCTGGAAGATGGGAGAGAATTCTACGGGACCGGCTTCGGAGATCCCGCGCAGCGGGTCTGTGAAGTGGTCTTCAACACCTCCATGGCGGGCTATCAGGAGATCCTGTCCGACCCGTCCTACACGGATCAGGCCGTGGTGATGACATACCCCCTGATCGGCAACTACGGGATGGCTGCGGATGACTATGAGACGAAAAAACCGTCCATTGGGGCGTTCATCGTGCGCGAATACAATCCGGAGCCCTCGAATTTCAGAAGTGAAAAGACGCTGGAAGAGGTAATGCTTGCCAACGGAATCGCGGGAATCAGCGGCGTGGATACGCGGGCGCTGGCACGCTCGATCCGAGATTTCGGAAGCCGGCGGGCCGTCCTGGCGGAGGCATCCATGTCAAAAGAACAGGGACTGGAGATCCTGCGCTGCAGCGCTGTCCCGACAGACGCCGTCTCCAGGGTGAGCTGCGGGAAAATGTGGGTGTCCGGGGCTGCAAATGTCCCTGCAAAACATCACATCGTCGCCGTCGACTGCGGCATGAAGCTGAATATTGTGCGCTCCCTGAACGCGCGCAGGTGCAGGGTTACGGTCGTTCCGTGGGATACCTCCGCGCGGGAGATCCTGGCCCTCTGTCCGGACGGCATTCTGGTTTCCAACGGACCGGGAGACCCGACGGACGTCCCGGAGACGATCCGGACAGTCCGGACGCTGCTGGGGCAGGTTCCTGTGTTCGGGATCTGTCTGGGACACCAGATCCTGTCCCTGGCCTACGGCGCGAAAACCTATAAGCTGAAATTCGGCCACCGCGGAGGGAACCACCCGGTGCGGAACCTGGAGACCGGGAAGATCGAAATCACTTCCCAGAACCACTCCTATGCCGTGGATGCGGGAAGCCTCTCCTCCACACCGCTTACCGTGACGCATATCAATCTCCTCGACCGGACTATTGAGGGCGTCTCCTGCGGGACAGACCGCGCTTTCGGCGTACAATATCATCCCGAGAGCGCGCCCGGTCCGCAGGACAGCGCGTACCTTTTTGACCGGTTTCTGGAAATGCTGTAAACCGGAACCACTGTTTATCGAAAATGACGCAGATCGGAAATACAGCAGACCGGAACCACTGTTTATCGAAAATGACGC
>JAUNJS010000380.1 GCA_030533125.1 Eubacteriales bacterium
ATATTCCGGAAATGGTTAACAATATTTGTTTGAGAGCCTTGTTAATTCAGAAAGATCTTAAACTCAGCACGGACTCGCAAAACCCAGCCGCGAGTTTGAGAGCCTTGTTAATTCAGAAAGATCTTAAACAAATCAAGGTCCACGAAATACGGCAGATATTGTTAGTGCCTAACTAAGATGACCAAAAACTGATTTCATTGATTGTCGCCATATGATCATATAGAATGACATCAGAAGCTAAAAGAAAGGGGATCCTGAAAGACCTTTTCCTTGGGCGGGATGTCGTTCTTCCAGGATCCATGGTTTAACCATGGTTATCATAACAGACTATTCGGAAATATACAATCCCAACACGAAGGTTTTTGGATATTGAGCAATGAAGATCCAGTCTGTCCCGTCTGTGGAAGCAGGCTTGAGAAGAAAGGATGGGTCAGGCGTATTCGCAGGAAAAATGGTGGAGAGAGTGAATGGCTCATGATCGAATGCAGGCGATGCACCGGCGGGAACTGCGGGAGATCTCACCGATTACTGCCGGACTGCAGCGTGCCGTATAAACACTATGAGGCAGAGCTGATAGAGGATGTGGTCGATGGCGTGATCACGGAGGAAGATATTCAGGAAGACTATCCGGCGGATATCACCCTGCAGCGGTGGCGGCAGTGGGCAAAGCAGTTTCTTACGGAAACGGAAGGCAGGCTGAGGTCGGCGGGATACCGCATTCTGGATCTGTCGGAGACGTTCCTGGGATCCAGAGAGTCATTGCTCGACAGGCTGAAGGAACGATTGGAGAACGGATGGCTGAGCATAGCGATCCGGATTATGTACAGCACATAGGAGAAAAGGAAACCCGTGGCACAATGCCCTGAAAAAAATATCCCCCTGCTTTGATATGATGTCAAAGCAGGAACAGGATAGGATGTTCTCAGGAGAAAGGAGGACATCCAGATGAAGAGTAAAGAGATCAGAAACTGGAGAAATGATGAGGCGATAAAGCGGTATCAGATGATCGCTCCACTGCTTGATCCTGACATTGACAACGAAAAACGATGTCAGCTGAGGGAAGCGATCGCGGTCCGGGAAGGGATCTCCGCGCGAACGATCTATCGGTATGAGGAAAAATACCGAAACGGACAATTTGAAGGTCTGCTGCCGATGAATCGTGGGAAGCGAAGATCACAGAAGCTGCCGGAGAACTGGGATGAGATCGTAGGAGAGGCGATCATGCTGAAACGGGAAGTGCCAAAGCGAAGCGTGCGGACGATCATCACGATTCTGGAGCTGGAAGGCTGGGCACCGCCCGGGATAATCAGGCGATCAACACTGCAGAAGTACCTGTACGATGCCGGATTCGGCGTGAAGCAAATGAAACGAACAGCAGAGAGAGCCGAAAGCAGTTCCCGAAGATTCTGCAGGCCGCATCGGATGGAGCTGGTACAGGGAGATATCAAGTACGGGCCTGATATACGGACGAAAGACGGCAAACTGATCCACACGTATCTGTCCTCGCTGATCGATGATCATTCGAGGCTGATTTTGCAGTCACAGTTCTACGATAACCAGAAGGCAGAGATCGTAGAAGACACATTTCACAGGGCTTTACTGAAGTTTGGCAAATGGGACTCGACATACCTGGACAATGGAAAACAATACATTTCAAAGCAGCTTCATAAGAGTTGTGCGCGGCTGGGGATCAGGATCCTGCATGCGAAACCGTATGAATGTCAGGCCAAAGGGAAAATTGAGGCTTTCCATAAAACAGCAGACCGGTTCATTGCAGAGATCCGGGCAGCGCATGTACACAGTCTTGAAGAACTGAATGAGAAATGGAAGTACTTCCTGGAGGAAGATTACCAGAAGAAGCCGCATGAAGGGATTGCAGAATACTACCGATCCGGAGATGTGGAAGTGCCCTCCTGTGGAATCAGCCCGCAGCAGGAATTCAACCGGGACGAACGACAGCTGAAATTCATCGATGTGTCGGTAGTGTCTGAAGCATTCACACATCATGAAACCAGAAAGATCGATAATGTCGGGTGTTTCGATTTTGGCGGCAGAAAGTATGAAGCAAGTGCGGCATACGCGAACCTGGAGGTAGAGATCGCATACGATCCGCTGAACACAGAAACGATTGAAGTACACCGGGGCAAAATGGATGTGATCCATGCGCATCCTTTGCGCATCGGGTCCTTTGCGGACAGAAAGCCGGTCAGACCGCTGGCCATGACGAATGAAGATCCGGAGACATCAAGACTACTGGACGCGCTGGAGAAGAAATACAGGGAAAACCACAGTATGATGGCGAACGCCCTGTCTTTCGGTGACTACGGAAAGGCGGGTGAGCAGGATGTATGAGAGCTTCTTTGAGATGAAAAACACGCCATTCGTCAGGAACATACCGGCAGATCGGTTATTCAGTTCACCGAAGCTGGAGGATGCGATCGGCCGGCTGAAATACTCGGCAGATCATCAGAAGTTTGCAATCGTTATGGCAGACCCGGGATGCGGAAAGTCAACGTTGGTTCGGATGTTTGCGGCAAGCCTTCCGAAGGACAGGTATCTGCCGCTGTATTTGTCGGATTCCAAACTGACCCCCAGATGGCTGTATGCCGGGCTTCTGGATCAGATGGGACTTGAGGCAAAGTTTTATCGCGGGGATTCAAAGAGGATTCTGCAGAAAGAGATAGAGACGATTCGGACGGTGCAAAAGCGGAACGTTGTCTGCATTCTGGATGAGGCACATCTGCTGGACAAAGAGACGCTGGAGGAATTTCGGTTTCTTCTGAACTGTCAGTACGACTCCATGAGTCCGCTGTCATTGATTCTGGTCGGACAGAAGGAATTATGGGATCAGAAGCTGCGTCTGCATGCCTATGCTGCGATTCGGCAGAGGATTGACATGAGCATTGTGCTGGAGCGGCTGGACAGATCGGAGGTCGGAGGTTACATCAGGGCGCATCTGAATTATGCCGGGTGCAGCAATGAGCTGTTTACCGGCGATGCAGAAGAAGAGATATACAGGGTTTCGTCAGGGATCCCCCGGATGATCAACAGAGTCTGCGAGAAGTCACTGATGTATGCGTATCAGCAGCAAAAGCGTCTGATCGACGGGCACATGGTCAGATATGTTGCTGACCATGAGATGCTCCGGGTAGAAGAATTCGTTGCGTAAAGCATGCGTACAGAATGTACGATGATCGGAGGAAATGATGAAACAGCGGGTAAATATATCTGTAACAGAAGATACAGCCGAACGGCTGAAGCAATATGCCTGGGAACATCATACGACCGTAAGCCAGGCCATCACGGACTGGATTTGGTCGGCGAAGGTTAAGAACGAGCAGGTAAGAGGGCAGATTACGCTGGAGGGGTGCCGGAAAACGGCAGCTCTCCGGTGACAGAAAGATGGGCAAAACCGTGACACACTTACAGAGCAACACGGTGACAGTTCAGGAACTCAGCAACAAGAGTAGAGTACTTGGTAAGAAAGAGAATAAAGATGCTTTTGCAAAAA
>JAUNJS010000074.1 GCA_030533125.1 Eubacteriales bacterium
TGGAATGGAATAGAAACAGAAAACAAGGAGGCAGGCGAGAGTGAAAAGAAGTAAACGCCGCATGCTGAACAGGAAAATTCTGGGAATGGTCGTGGTGCCTGCCGTCATCGCGGGCATCCTGTTTTCGTGCGTTGTCGAGAAAAGCAGCCCGTTCAGTGCCGGAGGATCCGGCGGGGAAGGCGGGGCGGCATCCGTACAGACAGAGACAGAGTCCGGGAGCGGGAAAGGCGCCGGAACCGGCGGCGCGGACTCCGCGCAGGCCGCCGCGGAATCCTCCGGGTCTTCTCAGCCCGCCGCGGAACCGGCGCAGGAGAATCCGGACACAGGCGAGGCGATTTTCGGCAGAAAGGGCTCGGGAGGCTCCGGTGTGGAGCCGATTCAGAGAATCGCCTTCACCGCGGGCCGGGGGGACGCCCGCCAGCGGTCGATTCCCGTGCAGATTGACGCGGGGATCCTCGGAGGCGTCCCCGGGGAGCTGTGCTGGGCCGTCTTTCTTCCCTCCGAGATGGCTGCCCGGCCGCAAATTGTTTTCACAGACTACGACAATGTGACGTTCGAACCGCTGGAAAGCGGAGAGCGGCTGCCGGGCGGAAGGCTCCGGGCAGAAGGAGACAGCGGGGATCCCGCCGCCGGGAATGCCGCGGGCGGAGCGGCGCAGGCCGCGGAGGATACCGCCGGAGAGACGTCCGGTCCGCGCGTGTACTCGTCGGGAGATCCGGCGGAGGGTCTTTCCAACGGGAGCGCGTTCCGGGTGCGCATGGCTGCGGATCACGGGAGCGTCCCGGAGGAGGTGCTCTATGTTTTTTCCTGTACGGGAACCGCGACGATGTATCTGGATACAGAGAGCGGCAGCATGGAAAACGTCGACGGGGACGCGACAAAACAGACTTCGGAGGCCGCGCAGTTCCTGGTCTGCGGGGCGGACGGGACGGTGGACAGCAGGGGCGGATGCAGTGTCAGCGGCCGCGGAAACAGCACCTGGAAGATGAACAAACGCCCCTACAACCTGAATCTCACGGAGAAACAGAGCGTCCTCGGAATGGAGACCTGCAAAAAACTCTGTCTGATCTCGAATTCCTTTGACCTGACGAACCTTCTGGACCGGATCTCCGCGCGGCTGGCGGATTCGCTGCAGATGCGGGATACGCCGGACGGGGAATTTGTCAACCTGTATCTGAACGGGAAGTACAATGGTCTGTATTACCTGTCCCAGCGCGTCCGGACCGGCGGAAGCGTGCACATTGATAAACTGGACGAAAAAATCCTGGAGGCGAACGGGCAGTCCGAAAAAAGAGGAAACGGCGTAAATCTCCCCAAGAAAATCGCCCTGTTTGAAAAAGGGGACCGCCTGAAAAAATATGCCTACGACTGGCCCGCCGAACCGAAAAACAATACCGGCGGATATCTCCTGCAGCAGTATGTGGGCTATAAGGGGGAAGACTGCTGGTTTTCCACTGCGCACCGGCGCTATCGCATCATGTCCCCGGCCTGGCCGACAGTGGGTGAAGTCAATTACCTGCAGGACTACATGCTGTCCGCGGAGCGGGCGATCTACAGCGAGGACGGGACGGATCCGGAGACCGGAAAGTCCTACGAATCGTTTCTGGACATGGCGTCCTGGGAGGATATGTACCTGCTGGAGGAGTTTTTCGTGGAATGGGACGCGGAGCGATGGAGCTTTTTCATCACGAAGGACAAGGACGACCCTCTTCTTTACTGCGGCCCGATGTGGGATTTCGACCACTCCGCCGGCTCCATGATCTATGGCAGTTATCCGGAGACAGCCGTCTCCACGCTGTTGTTCCGGGACACCCGCCACGGCTGGATGTACAAGCTGATTACCCACGAGAGCTTCGAAAACAGCCTGCACGACCGATGGCTGACCCGCTTTTCCCCCGCTCTGCACAGCTTTCTGGAGGGGGATGCGGATGCCGGCTTTACAATGGAGGGGGAGATCGCCGCGATCGAATCCTCCGCGTATATGAATAACATCCGCCGGGACAACGACACGGATTTCCGGACGGACGCGGAGACCCTCAGGACCTGGCTGCGGCGCCGCGCCGCTTTCCTGGATGACTACTGCGTACACGCGGACCGCTACTGCAGGGTCGAGTTCGTGTTTCCCTGGGGCAGTCTCTCCCATTACGTCCCCCGGGGCAGCGTCCTCGGGTATCTCCCCCTGGCCGAATACGGCGAGACCCAGATTTCCTCCCAGATCGAGAAACACGAAATCATCGGCTGGCAGGACGAGGACGGAAACCCGATCACCGCGGATCAGACCATTGACGGAGACCGCGTCTTCACTCCCGTATACCGGACCGGGAATCCGGCGGAACCCGCTGAGACAGCCCCTCTTGACGAACATACATTCCCGTGATACATTATCAGAAGAACAGAACATATGTTTCTTTTTTGATAAGATCCATGGACAAGAATGTATTTTTTCCGCCCGGCGAGCCCGCCTATATCGCCATCGACCAGAAATCCTTTTACGCCAGTGTCGAGTGCGTATCCAGAGGATTGGATCCGCTCAGGGCGAACCTGCTGGTCGCCGACCCGTCGAGAACGGATCAGACCATCTGCCTTGCGGTCTCCCCCGCCCTGAAGGCCATCGGCGTGCCGTCGCGCCCGCGCCTCTTCGAGGCCAAACGGGCGATCCAGGCCTACGAGAAAGCGCACCGCACGCGCGTCCGCTACTGCGTCGCAAGCCCCCGGATGGCGGAATATGAGCGCGTGTCCGCCCTGATTTACAGCGTCTACCTGCGGTGCGCCGCGCCCGAAGACATCCATGTCTACAGTGTGGACGAGGTCTTTGTCCACGCCACGCCGTACCTGCATCTGTACAGAGAGGAGGCGGACCGCGCCGGCCTGCACCCGGCGCATGTCATGGCCATGCGGATGATCCGGGACGTCCTCGCCGTCACCGGCATCACCGCCACCGTCGGCATCGGGACAAACCTTTATCTCGCCAAGGCCGCGATGGATATCGTCGCGAAAAAAGCGCCGCCCGACAAGGACGGCGTCCGCATTGCGGAACTGAATGAAGACTCATACTGCTACCGGCTGTGGGACCACGCGCCCCTCACCGACTTCTGGCAGATCGGCCCCGGCAAGGCGCGCCGCCTGGAAAAAAACCATATGTACACGATGGGAGATGTGGCGGAGAGAAGCCTCTATGACGAGGAATGGTTTTACAGGGAATTCGGCATCGACGGGGAAATCCTGATCGACCACGCCTGGGGGATCGAGCCGGTGACCATGGAGGACATCAAGAACTACCGGTCGGAGAAACATTCCCTCTCCAACGGCCAGGTGCTCCCCCGCCCCTACCGGTTTCAGGAGGCGAGGAACGTCTTTATGGAGATGGTCGACGTCCTCTGCCGGGACATGTATAAAAAGAACCTCGTCTCCCGGGTCTTCACCTGGTGGGTCAGCTATGACTGGAGAAGCCTGGAGGAATGCCCGGACTACGACGGGCCGCTCTCCCTGGATTTCTATGGCCGTCTGCACCCGAAGCACAGCGGCGGGACGGTGCGCCTCGCCGTCTCCACCAACAGCTTCCGGCTTGTTTCCGGGGCGTTCGCGGCATCTTTTGACCGGAAAACGGACCGCCGTCTCCTCATCCGCCGCATCGGGGTGAATGCCGACCGGACAGCGGCCGATCACGGCACCTTCCAGCTTGACCTTTTCACCGATTACGCGGCCCTGGAAAGGGAGAGGCGCATCCAGGGCGCCATGCTGGAGATCCGCCGGAAATACGGAAAAAACGCCGTCATCCGGGGAATCAACCTGCTCGAGGGCGCGACCGCCATGGAGCGGAACGCCCAGATCGGCGGCCATAAAGCCGGGACATCCGGAGCTCCGGGAGACGGCGGACACCACGGTCAGGAATTGTACTCATGACACCCGTGAACGCATGGTCGCATGACACAGCGGTCAGGAATTATACTCATGACACCTATGAACGCATGACACCGCGGCCAGGAATTGTACTCATTTACAAACCATCCGCGGATCGATTATAATAGTGGAGATTTGTTCCAAAAGCCACCCGGCTTCATCTGTTCCATGTTTTTCCTGCTATTTTTATGATCTTCTGTTATCTGTCAGAGCTATTTCAGTCATTCAGGATGGCCGCACAAATAAATGAGTCAACTGGCGTAGGATTTTTCTTCGAGATTGCAGGGCGGGATGAAGGCGCATAGCGGGCTATGTAACTGAATCCCGCCCTGTGAGATCGGAGAAAAAGACACGCCGGATGGAGCATTTATTTGCGTGGCAATCCTTAGAAAGGGGGACCTCATGAAAAAACAGTTTCTGGCAGCAGTCATCGCCTTCCTGCTGGTACTGGGAAGCGCGGCCGGCGTCATGGCGTCCGAAACCGACGCCCCGTCAAAGCCGCAGGTTCGTTACTCCGAGTGGAGAGAAGGGATCTCGCCCGGCGGGACGAAAACCCATGTGAGATCGATCCTCGTATCCGACGGCGGGAACTATCTGATGACTTACCGCATCCGGGATACCGCGCGGCAGACATACCGGTTTTATTACAATGCCATCTACCATGGGTACGGCACACAGACAATTTACGGAAATTCGCTGGAAAACCTGGAGATCGACAACGGAAAGCTTTTCCCGTTCGAAACCATGGAGGAATGTGATCTGGACATCGACCAGATCATTACGGACCACATCGCGATCCGGGAAGCGGACGCGTCCAATTTTATTCTGGTGTTCCGGCCTCTGGGCGGCATCAGGGACGGTCAGATCCAGACTGTACGCGTCGCCTTCGGAGAATGCGACCTGACTTCCGATTCTTTTGACGGCACGGAATCCATCGAAATGCTGGGGGTCTTCCGTTTTCCCGATGAGCAGAGGCGGGACCTGACTTTCGGCGAAAATGTCATTCAGAAAGACGGAGCCTCCTACAAGATCCAGATGGGGTTCCTCTCGGACTGTCCGGACGGCATCGCCCTGATTACCTACACCAATTCGAACGGAAATGAAGTGTTCGTCACGCAGGTCATCTTTGACGGATTCGGCGTGCTGACAGCCTACGATCCGGCAGATACCGCCGAGCAGATCAGAACCGGACGTTTCGGCATTGTGGGATACTCCCACAATTCCGTGGAAGCGGATTTCACGGACTGACTGCCGCAGTCCGGACCGCCTCGAAATTCGGGATGTATTTGCGCGGTTTGCAACGCAGTAACCCGGGTTCAGAACGGCTGATTCCCAAAACGTACCCGGAAAAACGGACACCCTGCGTTTTTGCCATCCCTGTCCCGCAGACAGACTGCGCCGGCTTCCGCACGCGTTTACCGGCAGAACATTGAACCGGTTTCAAAACGGAGTTCCGAACCGAAAAGGACCATCCCCGCGGCAGGATTTACGGGGAAGCACATCGTTTTATCCTGTTGACTCTGCGCCCGGACGCCCCCCGCCTGTTCTTCACTGTTCCGGGGCTGCCGCGGCGAAACGTTCCGGCTCAAAGGCGTCGGTCCGCTGATCCTGAGTTTTTCACTGTTCCGGGGCTGCCGCGGCGAAACGCCTTCACCTTCAATGTTTAAGGATTGCCACGCAAATAAATGCTCCATCCGGCGTTTCGTTTTCTCCGGACTCACAGGGCAGAATTCAGCCGCATTGCTCAAAAAAATCCCACGGATCCATTCCTCATGGAGTTCGCGGGATTTTCGTTTCCGATGATATATTTTTTTGCTTTCGACCGTCCTCGTGACCGGGCAGAAAAGCCAGGTGACGCGCCGCCTGCGGTCCAGGAGCCCCCTGGCTTTTTTGCTCAGTTTTTCCCTGGGGATATAACGTTTCATTTTGTTTCCTCTCTTTCTTATTATTCTTTTTTGCTTCTGTTCTTTTTTGCTTATGCGTGAATCATGGCGTAGCGTTCGCTGTTCAGCACGCGCAGCATGTGCTCCATCGGGGTGATGTTTCCGTCAAATCTGTAACCCATGGTACGGGTGCTGGCGCCGCTGGTCAGCGCCGTGCCGCGGGTGTGCGCGGTAACGGGCGTCTGCATCTGCCAGCTGTTCACGTTGTGGAACACCACGGCGGGCATCCGGTACCCGTTTTCCTCAAAACGTATGCGGGCGTTTTCATATACGGTTCTGTCCGCGTTCCGCATGCAGCAGTTGAACTCCATGTCCGAGAAAATATACAGGACACGGGGCATCTCTTCCTGCCCGGCGTAGTTTTTTATGGCGGTATTCAGAATCAGGTTGAACACTGCTTCCAGATTCGTGCTGCCGCCCCAGGGCATGCTGCCGATGTACTTGAGCTTGTCGCGAAGATTCGAACCGCGGACCCGCACAAGATGCGGTTTGCTTTCGAAAGTGATCAGATAATTGTGGAACACACCTTTGCAGCGCTCGGCGCAGTACAGTCCCATGGCCTGGGAAATCAGCGCAGGTATCATCGGCCCGCAGCTGCAGTACATGGAACCGGAAGTGTCCACCACGCTTATGGCGTTCACATCCGCGACGGTACCGGGCAGATGCCTCCAGAGCTGCTCAAGGGTCTCCATGCCCTCAGGGTCCTTTCCGTATCCCCAAAAGCTGCCTTCAAAAAAGGGCCTGAGAACTTCGTAGGGAAACAGCGTTTCCGTGTGCATCTGTTTTCTGCCGTTCCGGACGCCTTCCAGGAAGCTGTTATAGCGTGTTTTGTCTGTGCGCATGAAAGTGCTGCGGTATTTCAGCATCGCCTGCGCGGGCACGGCTTCATAATTGATTTTTTCCGGCTGTTTTCCGGTCAGCTGACGTTCGGTCAGGCCGATGCGGGCGCGGAGCGCAGTGACCAGACGGCGGTATTCTCTCTGTTCCGTGCCGAGGGCACGGATCAGCTTTCTCGCGGTCCTGCGGGTGCGGGGGCTGGACGTGTTGTCCGAAGGCAGCCATTTCGCCAGAAGCGAAATATGGGCGTCCTCTTCGCCCGCCTCGCGGCGTTTCAGCGCGGCTTCATCCTCGGCCAGCTGTGTACGGATGACCTGCACAGCTTCCCGCTCTGCCGGTGTGCCAAGAAGGCACAGAAGGTCGTCCCAGCGGCCGAACTGCGCGACGTATTCCGCGTTTTTCCCTGCGGATTCCGGCCATGTAAACGCGACATGGCGCAGAAGCGTCCGGAAAAGCTTCCGTTCACCCATTCCGCCTCGGATGTCCCGCAGATGGAACAGCAGCTTCATGGCGAGATCGGGGGTCTCGATATAGGCTCTCTCAAACAGGCAGATCTGGTCCGAAGGTCTGCGATAGCGCATTCCGCCTGCTACGGCAAAGAAATCCAGGCAGGCGTCGCCGGTGCCGGCATGGGTTTTGGCGCCGTTGAGCGTGCGCGTATAATTGGCTTCTTCTTTAAGATTGTCAAGATAGCTCATTCCTCTTCCTCCTTTCCAGGAAGCTGTCGTGAAATCAAATGCGCCGCCTGCGCGGACACTCCGCATGGCCCGCCTCCCTGTGCAGATCCGCCCGCGCGGTCTTTTTGCGCAGGCCTGCGTCTTGAGCAGGTCACTCAGAAGATTTACAGAACAGATTCCTTATGCTGACGGCATTTCAGCCGCCGCGAGGACGACAGCCCGCGCCTCCGGACAGTTCCCGTAAAAGGCGTTTTCCCGGGTCTGCACCATCCAGAGCGCGCCATTCCGCCGTTAAGGGCCTGTCACTTCATGCCCCGGGAAGATCTGCATGTCTTTTCCTGCGATCACTTCGTCAAAAGTCCCGGCGATGCATGACCGCCATGCGTTTTTCCTTGTACTCGAAAGAAAATCCCGTGCATCTTTCCCGGTTATTTTCGGACAGTTCCCGAGAGTCTTCGCGCTTCCGGAGACAGACAGCCGCCGTCCCTCCTTCGCCGCGGGAGAGACACGGCGCTTACGGGCATCCCAGCCCGTGTGCCGCTGCAGCCTGCCTGCGGAGGACCTTTATCGCCCCCCTGTGCCTGTTTAGATTTGCGTTCTGTCTTCCTCCCCGTTTCGGGAAGATGATGCGCGCACAGACCGATGAACATTTTTCGCAAAAGCGTTTCCGCAAAGGCGTTTTTGCTTTTCAGTATGTACTTTCAGTCTGTGCGCGCGCAGGACTCGTTCATCGATTCCTGCGCGGCAGAGAATGGTCCGCGCCGCCCGGATCCGCCTCCGTCCGCCCACTGTGTTTGGACTGGCCGCCCGCGTTACCGTTTCGTATCCCCGGGCCGGCCCACTGTGTGCTTTCAGATTTGTACCTGCTGCGGCGCTTTCCACGCCGGTCGTGGCGGACGCCATAATGAACATCGGGAAAGCTCCCGGATTTTGACATGGACTCAAGCAGACGCGAAGGAGTAATATCCAGCTTCTGATCAAAAACTAAGGTTCTGTCAGCTTCTTCACCTGGAAGACCTCTCTTTCCGAAACGGTTTAGCCAGGTTGACGGGCGCCTCACGGCCTGGGCCTGTTTATTGTGTGCCCTGTGTTGATTTTCCCATCTGACAGTGCGCTGCTGTGTGCGCCTTCATCCATCTCCCATCCGGAGGGAAACCCTTTGTTCACCCGAAGTCGGTTCTCTGCCTGACTTCTTTTTCATTTAGGCTTTTGGTTCCCATCGCAGCTGTGTTCGCTGTCGATGATTGTATGATAGCGCAGATCCAGCGCCTCTGCATTAAACCTGTAGTTTATATTTTTCGGGCTTTCTGTTCCCGTTTTTGACCCGCCTTCACACAATCGATTCCCGTTTCCGATCCATGAAAAAAGATCCACGACAAACGATCCATGATAAGAAAAAAGCAATAAAACAGACCTCCTGGTCTTCATAGACCAGAAGGTCTTCCATGGACACCTGCAGCACCCTGGAGAGTGCCAGCAGGTTGTCCACTGTAGGAAGGCACTCTCCGTGCTGCCATTTGTAGATGGCCTGGGGGTACTCGAACCCGAAATAGTCCTGGAGTTCCCGCACGCTCAGGCCGGCTTCGCGTCTGCGGCGTTCGATCGTGCGCCCGGTCCGCTCCAGGTCGATGACCGGAAATGTGTACTGCGTCTGCATACGCTTCCTCCTTTCACGCAGCCGGCGCGGCCGACGTCTCCCGCAGGATATCTATCCTGATTTCTATCCTGATATCCATCCTGCGGGCAGTTGACGCGGGTCTCACGCAGCCGGCACGGACAGCGTCTTCTGTCGGATGTCCTGCAGGCAGTTGTCGTGTGTCCCGCTCAGCCGGCGCGGATGACGTCGTAGCGCTTTGCGCCCACGACCTGCATCATGTTGGCGTACGGATCCATCTCGCCGCTCATCACCTGCGAGAAGATCCTGGCTGTGCAGCCGGAAACAAGGGCGACCCCCTGCTCGTTCATCTTTACAGGCTGCTGCTCATTGCGGGACTGGACGTTCCAGAAAACAACGCGCGGCAGTTTGTAGCCGTGTGCCATGTACCGTTTCTTCGCATACTCGAAATTGCTCATGGACGCGCCGTACGTACAGCTGTCAAACTCCATGTCGGAGACGATGTACAATGTGGACGGCAGGTCCTTCTGCGGCAGTCTGTTGTCGACGGCGGTCTGCAGGATCAGCTCAAACACCGCCTTCAGATCTGTGTTGGCGCACTCGTTAAATGTGCGGCAGTACCGCACCTTCTCAACGATGTCCGCTCCCTTGACCTCCACGAGCCGCGGCGTCATGGAGAAGGTGATAAAATGGCTGCGGAAAGCGCCGCGGTTGCGCTCCGCGAAATAAATCGCGAGAGACTGGGCGACGGCTGCCGGTTTCGGCTCACCGCCCCAGTACATGGAATCGGAGCCGTCCGCCACGACGAGGGCATTCTCGTTGTTGGTAAAGTCCTCCAGCGCGTTCCATGTAACATCCAGCGCCGCGCGGTCCTTTCCGGATGTGCGCCAGGCGGCGGTCACAATCTCATACGGCATCAGCGTGCCGGTGTGCAGCGTAGCCGCGCCGGTTTTCACGCGTGTCATATAATCCCTGTAACGCGCCCCGTCGTTGCGCAGAAAGGCGGCGCGGTACTTGAACATGGCCTTAGACGGCTGCTTCGCGTAGGAAAAGCTGTAGTCGCGTGTACGGAGATTGTTCTCGAGAATGGAGATCTGCGCGCGGAGCGCGGACAGCGCCCTGCGGTACTCCGCGTCGCGCAGGCCGAACGCTTTCGCGAGCTGCTTCGCCATCCGGACGGTCTCCGGGCTGGAGGCGTTCACGGACGGAAGCCACTTTCCGAGCAGGGAAAGCTGTGTGCCGTCCTGCAGCTGCAGCGCGGCCATGTCCGCCTCAAACTGTCCGCGCAGCAGAGCCTCTGTCTCGCCGCGGGCCGGCGTGTCCAGAAGGACAAACAGGTCGTCCCAGCGGCCGTACTCCGCGACATACGGCAGATTCCGGACCAGCGAGGACTTCTCGTTCTCCGCGAGCCACTTGAGCAGTACGCGGAAGACCGCGCGCTCGCCCAGGCCGCCGCGGACATCACGGGCGTAGAAGAGAATCTTCATTGCCAGATCCGGGTTCTCCGCGAACGCGCGCAGGAAGCGGCGCCGGATCTCCGCGTCGGATCGTGTGCGCAGCGCGCCGATCGTCGCGAACAGGTCCAGGCAGTCCGAGCCGGTTGTGCGCGGCGTCACCGCGCCGTTCTCCGTATAAGCCTTATTCGCAGTCTTTTTCAAAAAATGCAGCATGACATTCCCTCCTTTCCCTTTATTTTCCTTTTGAATTGAGCCCCTTTTTG
>JAUNJS010000381.1:0-3235 GCA_030533125.1 Eubacteriales bacterium
GTTATGGGGTCAGGTCGCCCGTTCCGACAGGTCAGCTTTTTCTGCCCTTTTTCCTCTTTCCGGCGGCGATGATCCCTGCTGCTCCTGCCGCAGCGGCTGCCGCAAGGATGACCCACAGCGCTATGTTGGCGTCATCTCCGGTCTCAGCGCCGCGGTGCGGTCCCTTCGTGCCCTTCTTCGCGTCCTTTTCGCTGTGTGCATCTTCGACCAGCAGTACGCCTTCGCTGTCCACAGTCCCTGTTGTCTTGCCGGTATTGATCGATCCGTCCTCGTTCAGCGTAAAGGTCGTATCCGCGGCGATCAGATACCCGTCAGGAGCGGCCTTCTCATGCAGGGTGTAAGTCACGCAGGTCTTAAGGCCTGTAATCTCATGGGCCTTCGTTGTGGAAGTCCATTCATCGATGACCTTTCCATTGTTATCAAGTACCTGGAGCGTCGCGCCTGCCAGTTCCCTGCCGGACATGAGGTCCGTCTTTCTGACACTGACAAAAGCCTCAAATTTGTTGACGAATTGAGGAATCTCCCCGCTTCCGTCATAAGTTACTTCTGCAATTGAAGTTCCGGAAGGCATCCATGATTGCCTCTTCTCTGGATAGTTAATATCCGGATAAGCTCTTTGCGGCTCATCTTTTCCGGCGCAACAGGCTCTCCGGTGGAGAGCCTTACGACTGTGGTTTTTCTGATGCTTTTCCTGTTCGCGCAGATTATGTTCCCACTGATGTCTGCATTTGTGTTCTTTCCAGCCGGTGCTGTTCCGGGAGCGTCCTTCATAAAGGAAATCGAAATCGCCCAAAATAAGCAGAGTCTCCAGCTGTTTTCCACGCGGTTTCCAATGATAGATCAGGCATCCTTCGTCATCATAGTATTTTTCTTCAACAGCGGCGCGGACGAGCGCTCCGGCACATCCTTTTCGCCCGCCAAAGCGGCTGCTGTGCCGTTTTTTCCCCTGGAAATGATGACTCGCAGCGAAAACATAGGTGCCGGCTTTTCTGTCGTGATCCAGCACCGGACCCATGATAATACGGGAATCATTATATACAGTGTACATGTTTTGGATTGTATTTCCCGCCGCTGAGGCCGACAAAGCGGGAATTCATCTCCTTATCAAAGTATAGAGCCTCTCTAAAGGTCATCCAAAACCAGAATATAAGCGGCCATCATGTTTACAATCCTTTCCGGGTTTATTGTCAAGTAGTCGAATCCGGTTATATGCTGCTGAAAGATTTCAGTCAGCCGTATTTGATTATCTGCTGCTGTAAGACTATTATCTCATCAATTACCGAAGCAGACATTAAACTTGTGGTTTAAAAGATTCCTTCTAACCACAATCATTAAGGTTTTTGTACATATGAGTGGCAATTACTTACTTGAAGGAGCCGCGGGATAAGTCTTTTCAGGAACAAACCCCATTGCTTTGAGAAGCTCAAGATCCTTTGTTCTTGTATTATGCAGCGTCCACTCATTTTCCTCCAGAACCATCCGCATATGTCCTGATTTTATCAGTACATCAAATGTGGATATGCTGGGTTTTTGAATCGTTTTTACAGCTTCGTTTAGTCTTGCGTGAATAAGACCTGTTACAAGCATAATAAAATCGAAACCGTGATCAACATAGTAATCCTGAATTTTCAAGCCGTTGAAATCGGCATCATTCTTTATGTAGTTGTTGAATGTTTCAATTGACCAGCGGCCTTTGTAATCAGAATATACATCAGGTGCTGTTCCGTCTGTTGTAGTCTGGAGAAAATATACTCCCCACCAGTCACAATACTTTTCGTATTTCTCCTGTGTGTAGTTGTTTTCTCCCAGATCGATCATCTGCTTGTAGCTTTTACGTTTGGAATTGTTTTCATCCTCGTCCTTGTACACGATGATGCGGGTCTTTTCGTCAATCCGTTCTTCATAGTAAACGATCCTGGCACAGTCCTTTTTACCGGATCTGTAAACAAATTCCCCGGAAGTATAAGCAAGTGTCTTTTTGATCCGGCGGAAATGGCTGTTGTTTGAAGGGAGTGGGATAATATAGCAGTTTCCGTTTTCGGACATAAGGCTCAGCACCGGATCAGAGTAAAAGCCTCTGTCAACAATGAACTTTGTGTCAGTAAAAGAGCGGCTGCGCAGGAATTCCAATACGCTGCTTTTGTCAACACTGGAGCCCCGGTATGTGCGATACATAAGCGGCATCTTGTTCTTTATGTCGAATGCAATAAGAAGGTTTACCTGGGGAGCTTTCAGCAGGTTCATTTTGTACCCGGGTTCAGCGAGATCATTCTCTGCTGAACAGGAACGTATAACGTGTCCGTCAATAGCGATGTTTTTTGAGCCGCCATCTATCAGAGACTGTTCAAATTCCTTTACGGGATTGCCCCGCATTCCCAGATCACGTAGAAGGTGTGTGAGTGCAGTATATCCCATTTTAAAAGCATAATTACGATACAAAACGGAAAGAAAACTTTCCTGGTAAAAGTCATCGATCTGATCGATGTGAATGAAACCGTTAGCGCACATGATGAGCGCATACGCGTAGATCTGTGCAGCCCTTTCAACGGGAAAACATGCTTCCAGTTTTTCCAGAACATCCCTGGAAAGATAACTCAAAAGAGCGTACTGACCATATGCGACATCAGTGATCCCGTCGCTGAAGACAACGGTTCCCTGCTCACTTAATTCTTTCAAATAACGTTTGTTGGGAATAAAACCTTTTTCAGAAAGGATCTTTCCGATCAGGTAGCCGTAATCACTGCTCCATTTTCCGCTGGGGAGTTTGATGGCGCTATATTTATATACTCTGTATACCCCGTCGCCATCGTTCCTGACCCTGCAGCACTTGCAGGGTACATGCTCCAGGATATCCTCTGGTATAGATGACTTACGCCCCATGATGCACCGCCTTTGAATATGTACATTATATAAAACATCATATGTAAATATTAAGCCAAAACGATGCTTTTTTCAAGGCGTAACAGACTCAAAATACCAGAAAATGTGATAAAAAGCCCCAATTTTACAAGATATATGGCCTCATTAAGAGCCTATATCTGCAAAACATCCCATGTGGCGGTGTTTTCATATGTACAGAAACCTATATGACCGTGCCTAGACTATACCCTGGGATTGCATCTTTATTATGGGTGGAAATTAGATCGATACTAAGACAATTGACATGAGTTTGGACTTTTACGTAAACGCCGCCCAGCTTGAAAAATCGCGGAGGATTTCCCTGAATGAGGCCAGA
>JAUNJS010000381.1:3245-3487 GCA_030533125.1 Eubacteriales bacterium
AAAGTGGTCTGACAGGATCTGATTTGCACATTTCTCCACTTTTGCAAATCGGACACTTATCCACAAATCTTGATTCTTCCGTATCTGCCTGTTTTTCCGAAGAAAAGTGGGATTTTCTGCGGCAAATCAATATTGGGTGCTGAAGAACTAATTTTGCTTGACAATTAACAGGAGAGGGATCATGGATAGCATGTGGTTGCAAGACAATGATAAGCCAACAAAGATAATAAGAATCACCTATG
>JAUNJS010000382.1 GCA_030533125.1 Eubacteriales bacterium
ATTGACTTCAACATAGAGTTTAATACGGAGTTCGACAGGGAGGTTCTATGAAAAAAATAGCGGTTTTGGGTTCGACCGGCTCCATCGGCCGGCAGACGCTGGATGTTGCAAGGCAG
Source organism: Eubacteriales bacterium (assembly GCA_030533125.1). Classification (GTDB taxonomy): domain Bacteria; phylum Bacillota; class Clostridia; order Lachnospirales; family Lachnospiraceae; genus CAG-791. The sequence continues at coordinate 117 of JAUNJS010000382.1, forward strand.
CAGGGAGACATCGAGATCACCGCGCTCTGCGCGAGGCGCAGTGTCCGCCTCATGGAGGAGCAGATCCGCGAGTTCCGCCCGCGGCTGGCGGTCATGTGGGACGAGGAAGCCGCGCGGGATCTCCGGGCGCGCGTGCGGGATCTGGATCTGAAAGTCCTGTCCGGTATGGACGGGCTTCTGGAAGCGGCCTCCATGGAGGGGATGGAATATTTTGTCACCGCCATCATGGGAATGGTAGGCATCCGTCCGACAGTCGCCGCGATCGAGAGCGGGAAAAAGATCGCGCTCGCCAACAAGGAGACTCTGGTGACGGCGGGGCATATCATCATGCCGCTGGCCGCGTCGAAGGGCGTGCCGATCCTCCCCGTGGACAGCGAGCACAGCGCGATCTTCCAGTCCCTGAACGGAGAAGCGGGCAACCGCATTGACAAAATCTGGCTCACAGCCTCCGGAGGTCCGTTCCGGGGCAGGTCCGCGGAAAGCCTCCGGGATGTGCGGCCCGCGGATGCCCTGAAACATCCCACCTGGGCGATGGGGCAGAAAATCACCATCGACTCTTCCACCCTGGTCAACAAAGGGCTCGAAGTAATGGAGGCAAAATGGCTGTTCGACGTCTCCCCGTCGCAGATCCGGGTCCTGGTCCACCCGCAGAGCGTCATCCATTCCATGGTGGAATATGAAGACGGCGGCATCATCGCGCAGCTCGGCGTCCCGGACATGCGGCTTCCGATTCAATACGCGCTGTATTATCCCGAGCGCCGTCCGCTCCGGGGAGAGCGGATGGATTTCTACTCCCTCGGCCAAATCACCTTCGAACGGCCGGATCTGGAAACTTTCCCGGCCCTGCGCCTGGCGTATGAGGCGATCGAAAAAGGCGGAAACCTGCCGACCGCCTTCAACGCGGCGGACGAACTGGCTGTCCAGCAGTTCCTCGAGGAAAAAATCTCCTTCCCAGCGATCGCCGAAAAAATCCAGTACTGCATGGAGAACTGCCGCTTCCTCGAAAATCCTTCACTCGATGAAATCTTCGAGACGGAACGCGAGGTCGGAGAGCTCCTGGCGGAACAGACGCCGTGAGGCCTCTGCGGCAGTTCCGCGTATAGGCACGGATCGCGCAGCTGCAGTCACCGCAGTTTTCGCATGATGAAGAATAAAGTGAAATAAAACCGGCCTGCCGGATTATCCCAAATAACGGGTGCCGGCAGGCCTTTTGCTGTCTTCTTCTTTTTCTGTCAATCGAATTTTCCGATCTTCAGTTTTTCCAATGACCGGTTTTTCTCTAAGGCAGTTTTCTGTTGATCATTTTTATCCATTCATCAGAGGATTCCATGATCAGAGTATATCAGAATAATTTTTCTATATGTCAGAGCTTTCTTCCAGGCGCTCCCGGATCCTGCGTGCGATGGAGTCCGCGTCGATGCCCGCCGCCCTGCACAGCTCCTCCGGGGAGCCGTGGGGCATGAAGGAATCCGGGATCGAAATATTCAGGACCGGCATTTGGATTTCCTTCTCCGCGTACCAGGCACTGACATGCTCCCCGAATCCGCCGCTGCGCACGTTTTCCTCCATTGTGACGACCAGAGTGTATTTCTCCCGCGCACGCCGCAGGAGTTCCGTGTCCATCGGACACACAAAGCGGGCGTTTGCGACGGAACATTCCGTTCCCTGCGCGGCCAGAATCTCCGCGGTCTTCTCCGCCGTCTTCACCATGCTCCCGACAGCCAGCAGCAGGACTCCGCCTTTGTCGCGGATCATCTCCGCGCGGCCCTCCTCCAGAGGGGCGCGGTGTTCCGAAAGTCCTTCATAGGCTGTTCCCCGGGGATACCGGATCGCGGCCGGCCGGCCCAGGGAGACCGCGAACCGCAGCATGTCCGCCAGCTCCTGCCCGTTCTTGGGCGCCATGACGGTCAGCCCGGGGATCGAAGACAGATAAGAGAGGTCAAAAATCCCCTGATGGGTCTCCCCGTCTGCTCCCACGATCCCCGCGCGGTCAATGGCGAATACCACCGGGAGCTGCTGCATGCACACGTCCTCCACGATCTGGTCATAGGCGCGCTGCAAAAACGTAGAATAGACAGCGAAGACCGGCTTCATGCCGCCCGACGCCAGTCCCGCCGCGAAAACCACGGCGTGCTGCTCCGCGATGCCCACATCAAAAAAGCGCCGGGGATATTTACGGTGAAACGCGTCGAGCCCCACGCCGTCCTCCATGGCCGCCGTGATGCCCGCGAGCCGGGGCTCCTCCTTCGCCAGCTCCAGCATCGCCCCGGAAAACACTTTCGTGTAGGAAGGTTCCTTCGCGGGGCGGAGGGGCTCTCCGGTACGAATGTCAAAAGGCGGCGTCCCGTGAAACCGGGACGGGTTTTTTTCCGCAGGGCCATATCCTTTTCCTTTCTGGGTACAGACATGGATGAGCACTGCCTTATTCACCCGCTTCGCGTCCTCAATCGCCTTGACCATTTCCCGGACATTGTGTCCGTCGACCGGTCCCAGATAGGTGACGCCCATGTCCTCAAAAAACATCCCCGGAAGCATCAGGGATTTCAGAGACTGTTTCGCCCGGCTGATCCCCTTTACCACCGTCGGCAGCGTATCGTTGAGCGAATCGTGAATCCTGTCCCGCAGCTGCCTGTACCCGGTGGACGTGCGGATATTTCCCAGATACTTGGACAGGCCGCCGACATTCCGGGAAATCGACATATCGTTGTCGTTGAGAATGATGATCAGGTTTGAAGACAGGCGGGAGACATTGTTCAGCGCCTCGTACGCGAGACCGCCGGTCATCGCGCCGTCCCCGATCACCGCCACGACATAACCGTCCCGATGACAGAGCTCCCGCGCGCGGACCATTCCCAGCGCCGCGCTGACTGAGGTGGAACTGTGCCCTGTGTCATACGGATCACAGCGGCTCTCCTGCCGCTTCGGGAACCCGCTCATGCCGCCGTAAAGGCGCAGACTGTCAAACCCCTTCCGGCGCCCGGTCAGGAGTTTGTGTGTATAAGACTGATGCCCGACATCCCAGATGATCTTATCCTTCGGAAGATCCAGGGCCAGATGAAGCGCCATCGTCAGTTCAACCGCCCCGAGATTGCTGGCGAGATGCCCTCCGGTCACGCTCACTTTTTCAACCAAAAACTGCCGGATCTCCTCTGCCAGGCGATCATATTCTCCAGCCGGTATCTTCTTGATATCGTTTGGCTTCTGAATCCGATCAAGCAGTGCCATCAGCATTCTCCTTTCGTTTCCGGTCACACGATACAATCCGGAAATATCCCCGTGAAAAAAGCCGTGAACGAAATGTTCACGGCCCCTTCTCATCGGAGTGACGGGATTCGAACCCACGACCCCTTCGTCCCTAACGAAGTGCGC
>JAUNJS010000075.1 GCA_030533125.1 Eubacteriales bacterium
AAAAACTCACAGGGTCATGGATCCAGATAACAAATCAGGCAATCACTTTTATGGAGGCATAGCTCAGATGGCAGAGCGTCCGGCTGTTAACCGGATTGTCGCAGGTTCGATGTCTTCGTTCCACTACGGTCGTCGCAGAACCGACGTCCACTGGACGTCGTGCGACCTGCTGTCCCCGTTTCTGACGGAGCCCCGGTAGGCGGAAGGGCAGCTGTCTTCGACCCGGGTTCGATCCCTGCAGCTCCGATGTTGCTTCTCTGGCGTAACGGTAGCGCAGCTGATTTGTAATCAGCAGGTTGTCGGTTCTATGTCTGCTTGCAGACATTTCCGACAGGGAAGCTTTTCTATTTCTTCGTCCGTGTGGTGTAATGGACAACATGTCTGTTTTCCAAACAGAGGATCCGGGTTCGATCCCCGGTACGGGCTCTGCGGGTTGCGCTGGAAGGGTAACACGACGGTCTCATAAGCCGTGAATGCGGGTTCAAGTCCCGTACCCGCTACTTGGGCTGGCTCTCTGCCGGGATCTCCCGGCAGACAAAGCCGGAAATTCAAATGGGGTTGTAGTTCAAATGGAGGGAGCAACTGCCTTGCAAGCAGAAGGTTGCAGGTTCAAGGTCTCCGTTCCACTCCGGTCGGCGCTGAACGGACGTCCACTGGACGTCCAGCGCCCTGTCAGCTCCACTTTTGTCCCATTCGTTCAATGGAGAGGACAGGGGATTCCTAATCCTCAGATACAGGTTCAAGTCCTGTATGGGACATTTGCATATGGACATGCAGCAAAGAGGTTATGCAGCGGACTTTTAATCCGTTTCAAGCAACTATGCGAAGCATAGTTTTTCGACATCATGTTATGCCCATCTTTTACGTCCCCGTAGGCTAAAGGAGAGACCGGGTGGCTACGAACCACCTGATGCGTGTTCAATTCGCGCCGGGGATGCTGCGGCTGTGGCAGAAACGGCTATGCAGCGGCTTGTGAAGCCGCCATATGCGGGTTCAAATCCCGTCAGTCGCCCTGGAAATCCTGTGCGGGGTTTTTGCAGCAGCATGAATGTCGGGGTGGTAGCATAATTGGGGAATGCAGCGGCCGGTGCCGGTCGTATATACGGGTTCGAATCTCGTCCGCTCTACTGGGAATGCAAAATGGACATTCCAACGATCTATCCGGTGGTAGCTCAATAGGATAGAGCACTATAAGCAAAAAGAATAAATCCTGTCCGGGGTTTTAACAGCAATAGTCATCGCGATCCAGATGTAGAGACTGTTGGTTCGATCCCAACCCACCGGGCTGTTTGACAAAATGTGACTTTGTTACAATGACAGTTTGAAAGAAATAAGAGGAGAACAGGAAAATGATGTACGTAATGGTCCGCAAACATTTCAGAGAAGAAGAAAAGCGGTTCTGGCTCTGCCAGGAACGTATATTTGTCATGCCTGTGTCAGAGAAGCAGATCATGTGTGTAAAAAGGGGTACTCCATAAGGATACGTGACAGCATCCGTATACCCGTTGCACAGCAGTGAAACCGCTTTCCTGACCCGGGAGGCGGTTTTTTGTCGGACAAATATTTTTTCTTAAGATGATCCCGGTGACGGGATGAAATAACTTCTTTCATAGATCTGTGGTGCAAACGGAAAGCACGGTGGTCTCCAAAACCTCAGATTTCACACTGTTACAATTTCTTGCATTGCGGTTTTTGCAATGCATTAGAAATTGTTAAGTGTTTCATACACCGGACAGGTCTGTTATAGCCCTTTGTGTGTAAAACGTCTGCTTCGCAGCCGTTGCAGCACACCGGACTCTGGATCCGGGATTGCAGGTTCAGATCCTGGGATGGCTGCTTTGGGTCATTAGTATAACGACAGAACATCGGGCTCTTAATCCGAAAGGTCTGGGTTCAAATCCCAGATGACCCATGATAACACGACTTATATGATGGTGTTATCTGCTGCAGCACTTGTGCAGCATCTTTATCTGGCTCCGTGGTCTAATCAGGTTCAGGACGCAGGTCTCGCCTGCCGGCTCGGTCGTTGCTTAACGCGTGCCACTGGCACGCAGCAACCTTTCAAGGCTGAAATGTCGGGTTCAAATCCCGTCGGAGCTATACCGCCCCATCTTACTAACGGTTCAGGTGGCCACATTCTCAGTGTGGAGATACGGGTTCGAATCCCGTTGGGGTGATTTATCATTCATAGAAATGATGGACAGTAAGCTAACTCGGTAGAAGCGGTGGACTGAAAATCCACAGGAGTTCGAGGGGCTCGAACACTGTCCGCTTGCGTGCGCAGGATCTGGGGTCAGGATGGCCTGCAAAACCATCCGGGATGGTTCGAATCCATCTGTGTACTTGCGGCCTTCGTGTAAAACGTCAGCTTCGCTGCCGTGTGATCACACGGGATTTTGGTTCCCGGGATATCGGTTCGATCCCGATGGCCGCCGCGTCTCATTCGTCTAACGGAAAGGACAGGGGACTTCTAATCCCCCGGTACGGGTTCGAATCCTGTATGAGACATATGGGTATGTAGCAAAACGGTTATGCACCGGTCTTTTAAACCGCGATACGCAACTATGCGGAGCATAGTTTTTCAACATCCTGTCATGCCCATTGATTTCGCAATGCTAAAATGATATTAGAGGGACGACTGAAAGGTGTAGCAAAAAAGTACGCCTTTAGCGGGTGCAACTTAGGGATTTCATAATCCCGGAAATACGGCATAGTCGTGAAACGCGACTATGCCGTTTTCTCTTCCTTCTGAGGCATCGGCGGCATGAACTCACCGATGCAATTCCAGATGATGCGGATGCGCTGAATGCGCCTGCCGTCAATGCGCTCTGCCTTGAAGACCATAATCTTTTCAACGAACTCCCTGATCATCTCAGCGTTCAGTTCCCGGATGTCGGTATACTTCCGCACGAGGTCGAGGAAACGCTCCACATTGACGCTGGATTCCTGCTCGGCGGAAATCAGGCCGCGCAACTCGGACACACGGGCTTCGAGCGCTTTCTGCTCATTCTCGTAGTTTTCGCTCAGCTTCACAAAACGCTCATCGCTGATTTTGCCCTCAAGGTTGTCCTCGTACAGGTGCTGGATGATCTCGTCCAACTTGCGGATGCGGGCCTGCGCCTGTTCCAGTTCGCGCTTTCCGTCCCGCAGGCTGCGGTCAGCCTCGGCGCGTTTCTTCTTCGTAACCATCTCCACAAATTCATCCTCATGCTCTCTGGCAAAAGCGGTCACCGAGCGGATGCCGTCGAGCAGATGGCCCTCAAGAACACAATTCCGAATCTGATGTGACGGACAGGCATCCTTGAGCCGGGGTTCCAGTTCCTCCGCGAAAGCCTCGATCATCCTGTCGGCCTCCTCGGAAAGGGTGATGCGTTCCGGCCTCTCCGGATATTCCTCCTGCAGCATGTTCCTAATCCTTGTCTCGTATCTGCGGTAGACATCATCGGGAATCGGCTCAGTCCGGTACCTGCGCTTGCCCACGAAGGATGTGGGCATGGAATACAGGAACCTTGCCGTCAGGCCACGTCCCCGGAAGGTCTTATTCTGCATCAGCCCGGACAGGACGCTGGGCTGTACCATCAGGAACATGGTCAGCGCCGGGTTCATGATGCACTCGCTGGTTCTGCCGATACGGTCGACCCGGATGGGATCGCCGGAGAAGCCCTTGAGCAGAACGTCGATGTTGACGCGGGGCGTGTAGATTCCCGCCAGCGTATCGAAGATGCCGCCCTCGGTAGAGATGATTGCGGCCCATCCTCCGCTCTCGCCCATCAGCGACACCAGTTTCTCGGTCGTGATGTTGTCCGCGTACATCTTCAGAGGCTTTTTCTCCCGGAACTCCGCCAGTTCTTTTACGACCCGCTCCAGCTCCGACATATCCGCCTTGCCCTTGGAGACCTGCTCCTCCAGAGCCTTCTGCCGACGCTCCAGCATACGTTTCCGCACCTGGCTCATCTCGAACTCCGCCGCGTGCCGGGTGTTGTATTCCGCCTCGAAGCGGTTCACCGGCATCAGCATACCGTTCTCGACGGCTGACTTCCGTTCGGAGGGAGGCATGATACACAACTCGAACAGGTTCGTCGGCTCGTTCCAGCCGGGCTTCGCCTCGACTTCATACTTGCCCTGCGTCCCTAACGCGATTACGGAAAAGCCCGCAGGTTCCCGCCATATCCACAGGGGTCTGCGTATGCTCCGCAAGGGCAACGACATAGTCGGCTATGGGCGGCGGCAGCGCATCAACGGGAAACTCCGGCAGCTTGTACTCGTCAAAGGGGATCGGCGTTTCCCACTCCTGAGGCCCGGCCCGCTTGTCGGTGCGAATGAGCGCAATCGGCGCTTTCACGCCGCAGTCCCTTCCGCAGTCGAAGCAGAGAACATTTTTGATGTGGTCACAGGTGACCGGCTTGTCCTCCTCGGCAGCGTGCCGATACTTTGCCTGCGTTTCCCGGTAGCTGTACTTCGGGTACTGGCGGCTGATCTCATGCACGACATTGTGACCGTCCGCCGTCATCGCCAGATTGGTAATGGCTGCGTACCACATCGGCTCGGAGAGGTTCGCCGCGTCATCCCGGCAGTGCTGGAGGAACGGACACTTATCAATCAGTTCCTTCCCGCTGCCCTTGCCCATCAGGGCAAATTCGTCATCCAGCTCCGTAGCCTCCGACTCCGGGGCCGCGCTTTTCACCAATGCGAAAGGCTCGAAGTCGGCCGGGTCATACCGAGCGCCGGATTCCGAAATGATTTCACACTGCGGACGCTCCGCCGTCTTGAAATTCGTAGTCCCCGGCAAGCGGAGCATCCGGGCGAGATCGGCAACATGGTCGAATACCCAACCGTGGTTGTCATAGGCCAGCTTGATCGCATACGACTCAAAGCCGTCGAGAATGCCCTCAATGTAGGCGCGGTCAGTCCCGTCCCGTATTCGATACGGCTGTCTGAAAATCCAGTATGCGTGGACGTCGTTCCCTGACCTGATGATGAAAGACGGGGGATGAGGCAGTTCCGCAAGGTAATCAAGGACTTCCTTCTCGCTTTCCGGCAACCGCTTTTCCGCGTGTGCCGGGCCTTTGATGTCGAAATCTTCATAGGCACCGACTACTTCACCTACAGCCTCGGACATCCCTCTGTGGTAGGTATCCAGCGCCGCCACCCTCGGATTGATGTTGAGGCAGGTGTTGTGCATCCTCCCGCACTCAACGGCATACGCCGCCATTTCCCCAAGCTGGTCTTTGATGAACCACCTTGTGATGGGAAGGTCGTTCTCACCAAGGTAGGAGACGCTAAGAGCGCCGTCCCCGGCATTCTCGTACAACGCCCGGAGAAATCTCTCTGTACTGTTCCCGCTCATGGCCTACTCCTTCTGCGAATGGATGACGAGCCATTCCTTGAATGCGTCCGTGGGAATGAGTATCCTCGTGCCGATGCGGATGACCGGGAAATCCGGCTCCTTGACCAGGGCATACGCCTTGGGGAGGCTGATGCCCATCCGGGCAGACAGTTCCTGCACACTCATGGTTTCTTTATCCATCTCAAAGCCTTCCTTTCTTGTGGATTTGCCCGTATGGGCGACAAAAAAACGCCGGACCTCTGATTGTCATTGATTGACTCAGAAGTCCGGCGTTTGGCTCGGATTGTCATTATTTGGCTTTGATTGACTCTGATTCCCAGGTGTAGGAGCGGGCTCTCCGCAGGGATACGATGTCCCCCACGCTGATATACTATCACATCTCGTGGTCGTTGTCAACAGCAAATCTCACATTATGTTAGAATTGAATGTAATATTTTGAAACGCAGTATCTGTATTGCCCTGTTTCCTCTTGAAATCGGAGACTCGATAAAGTATAATGAGTGAGAACAGAGCGGAAAGGAGTGTGAGAATCATGTTTCCGGAGCGATTGAAGCAGTTGAGGAAAGAAAAAGGACTGACGCAGGTGACGCTGGCTGAGACGCTCGGCGTCTCCAAGGGAACCGTCGCCATGTGGGAAACGGGGAAACGTATGCCCGGTTTCGATATGCTGGCCCGGCTCAGTGAACTGTTCGACAAGCGCGTCGATTACATCATCGGCACTTCCGAAGACCACCGCTCCGCCACGCTCACAGAAGAAGAGGTTGCCCAGCTTGGTGAATGGGCTGTTGAGGAAGATTATGAAGATATGCTGCGTAAGTATGCGTTGCTCGATGATTATGGCAAGGCTGCCGTGGATTCCATTCTGAGAGCGGAATTTAACCGGGCGCAGGAGCAGGGCACGCTCAACAGCGGCCAGAGTATTTCTGTTTCTGTGCGGTCAAAACCAGTATCAAAATAAACATATACACGAAATGCATTATAAGTTATGAAGAACGCTTATAATTGTTTATGCTTTTTGCTTTTTTTGGGATTCCGAAAATGCAGTTTGGAAGACCTGCTCTTTCTCGCAAAGGCTGGCTATATAGGACGAAGAAAGAAAAAGACAGGCAGGCGAAAACCCGCAACTGATAGTATGGAAGAAGAATACAAATTGCGGAAAATACTATTGCTAAAATAAGAGAGATGATTGAAGCAGGAATGTAATCAGGCCATCTGTTTGGCGAAGTGCTTGTTTGAGCACACAAATTCCGTTTTGCCGGAACAGGTTATGGTGGAAGCCAGAAAAGGGCTGAAATTTTTTCTTATCTAGCGATGCAGCTGCCTTTGATACCCTTATTACGGCGGCTGAAGCAGCGGATCTATTGATTTCCGAGGTTACCTATGGAGAAAATGAACAGGCACAGCTTGTGATAGACCATGGGCACATGAATTTACCTAGGCTGCAGAGATTGCGGCAAAAGCCGGTTTAAAAAGAACTGTGGATTACGCACTATTCTCAGATGATAGAGAATCCGCAGGAATTCCTGCAGAATACGACAGAGATTTTTCCCTATCCCGCATGTGGGCAGGATGGTATGAGAAAGTCGATACAATTTGAGAATAACCTTTGAAGAACGGGGGTGTTACATAAGGATGCCATTGATGATTGTGAAAGACGATATTACTACCCTGTCAGTTGACGCTATTGTCAATGCTGCGAATCATGAGTTGAAGAACTATGCGCGACGGCGTGGCGGGGGTGTATGTGGAGCTATTTTCAGAGCAGCAGGTCACGATGCAATGCAAGCTGCGTGTGATGAAATTGGCGGATGCGAGACGGGAAGTGCGGTGATTACTGAGGGCTTTGCTCTGCCATCGAAATGGGTCATACATGCCGTAGGACCCAAATACAGTGAAGGAGATCCCAACCAGGCGGCCCTGCTCGGCAAGTGTTATCGTGCCGCACTCGATCTCTGCGAAAGCAACGGATTGTCAACAGTCTCCTTTCCACTGATTTCAAGCGGAATATACGGCTATCCCAAGCAAGAGGCGCTGCAAATCGCAATGAATGCGATCTTAAGCTGGTTATCCGACCATGATAACAGAAAGACGGTATATCTGTGCCTGATGGATGAAGCGTTGTACAGCGCCGCAATTGAAATAATGAAGGGGAGAACATCAATATGAAGGACATCATCGTCATGGGCGGCAGCTTTAACCCGCCTACCATTGCGCACTTAAAAGTAATCCAGGCAGCCATGGACGCCATGGACGCCGAAGTGGGTTACCTTGTGCCGGTGAGCCATGCCTATTTGAAGCGGAAAATGGTGAAAGTCGGTTGCGGACACCTGTGTATCCCCACCGCCACCAGGCTGGAAATGTTGCAGGCCATGATTGCGGAAGATGCGAGACTTCGGGTTTATGAGGGGGAAACAAGCGAGCCATTTGCCATAACGCCCCGAACCATGGAATTGGTGCAGGAACGGCATCCGGAGGCGCGTATCTGGTTTGTCGCGGGTGAGGATAAATTGGAACTCTTGGAAACCTTGACGCGAAAGTATGCCTTTCTTCCCAGGTTTGGCGCGGTTGTATTTGCCAGGGGAGGCAATCTGGAGCAGGATATTGTGACAAACCCAAAACTATCAGCCTGTCGGGAAAGCATTGCGATTATCGAACCACCCGCAGGCGTGGAAGGCATCAGCTCAACGGCCATCCGGGAGCACCTGTTTGATCCAGACTCCGTAGCGACAATGCTGCATCCCGCTGTGCTGCCGCTGCTTCGGAAGCTAAGGGCAGAGGATTTTCCGGAGGAAATCATCGCCTTCAGGGAAGAAAATGCCTTTCTGGGGAACGATTACCCAACCCAGGTCGTCTATGAAGATATCGTCTATTCATGCGCGGAATCGGCTTTTCAGGCGTCAAAGAGCGACAATCCCACCGTGCGAAGGCAGTTTGCGCAGTGTGCAATTGAAAAGGCCAAGCAGAAGGGCAACATGACGACGCCGCGAGCCGGCTGGGAGGAAGAAAAGGAAGACATCATGCGCCGGATCGTGCGAATGAAGTTCCAGCAAAACCCGGTGCTCCGGGAGGCACTGCTGGATACTGGGGATTTGTACCTGATCAATGGAGCCAAAGGGAAAAAGGATACTTACTGGGGCGTGAATACCATCACCTGGACGGGTGAAAACCGGCTAGGCCTGATACTTATGAATCTACGGGAAGCATTCAGGAAGGAAATACTCGTAAGAAATACAATCGAGATGATTTGATTAAGAAGATTAATGGCGGAGGAAAGCTGACTTTCATTCCTTTTTGGGGACATACGCCCAATCCGAAAAAGGTCAACAAGGCCTGTCTGAGCCAATGGTATGACTGCCGGTTTGAGGTGGACGGCGTTGAATACCACACCACAGAGCAGTACATGATGGCGCAGAAAGCGCTGCTGTTCTGCGATATGGTGACTTGCTCGAAGATCATGGCGGCGGACAATCCCGGGGATTACAAGGCGCTGGGTCGCGAGGTGCAATTCTTCGAGCCCGTGGCATGGGATCACGCAAAGTATGACATTGTGCTGAAGGGGAACCTGGCGAAGTTCGGCCAGAATCCGGAGTTATGGGATTACCTGGATGGCACCGGAGACAGCGTGTTGGTAGAGGCAAGCCCCTTCGACAGCATTTGGGGTGTGAAGCTGAGTATCGAAGATTCAAGAATTGAGAATCCGTACCAGTGGTGCGGGGAAAACCTTCTCGGATTTGCGTTAATGGAAGCACGCGACATTCTGCGAGAAAGGAGAGAGAAGTGATGGGTGTCTATTTCAGAAAGCTTCCGGCTTTTTGCATTGCAAATAATAATGTGCCGGATATGATTAAACGATTGCTTAACGCTGACGATATCGATACCCGGGCGGCATATATGGAAGATTACGCGCAAATGCCTGAGGAAATGCAGCACGCATTGGGATACATGCGCTGCCTGGTGGAATCGAGTTTCGGAGAAGCCTATTCCGCCTACGGCAGGTTTTCCATGGAGTGCTTTCAGCGCTTGCGCGTGCCGCCCATGTTGCTCCCGCTGAGCTTCATCGGCTGGGCCGGACCTCGTAATAATATCGGTCCTGCCTATGAAATAGTACCTACCTGCCTCTCGGGGAACGATTCCAGGATATTCTACACGGATGATGATATCGAGAATCGCCATGAGTTGGCTGAGGACTTGGCGAAGGACATTGCCAGACAATCCACGGGTATCGAGGATGTTCGGCATGAAACACTGAAGGCGCTTTATACTATAAAAGGGCTTGAATCGGGAATGGTTTCAGGTATCACCTTCCGACTAAGCGAAGCAACAAAGCAAAACATAATGGTCGGTGGTCGGGAGATGTCTTGTGGAGAACATGGCGGCGCGATCTTTGTGCTGCCCAAGGCTGGAGAGTTTACATGTACGCTAGGTGAGGTGGTCGGCGGAGACGTTTCAAGCTGTGTCATCCTAGCCAGGCATACATACTGTATGAAGTAACGGTTCATACATCCGAACCGCTATGCTGCGACGTCTTGACAGAAGGTGAAGGGTATGCGGGAGGCTCGCGATTCTGGATTGTCAGAGAGAATCACGGATAAGCTTCCGGATTCAAGAGAGGTTCAGTATCAGCTGGCATTTCAACTGGCAAATGAAATATTCTCCGTCTACGCTGCCAGCTTTGCGATCTGCGCTTGATGTCGATCGTACATGCCGGACGGCCTGAAAATTTAATCCACGGTCTCCTTGACAATGAGGCCTCTTGAAGCGGTTTTTAAGTCAATGGGCTAACCCGACGCTGTGCTTGATTGACTTGGCATTTAGCCTAACTGCCCCAAGCCCATTGTAAAGGGGTTTGGCTGAAAGATGCGCTGCAGTTGCGCTGTTTAACTTTTCATGCCTACCTTGGATCCCTACCCCTATGGTAACAGGACAAACCTATGACCTGTTTGTAGGTTAGCGACCGCCTTTTATTAGCAAAAGTTGGTTTTTCTTGATCCATAACGATTGTAAGTTATACTTGAAAAAATCCTTAATTTGGCATATGGACTAAATGGCATACATGATGTAATATATTAACAAGCAACTAAATACTGCCTGTCATTCCAGAAGTAATATCCTTCAGGGTATGGTAGCCGGTATTTATGGTCTGCAGGTTGCAGGTATACTGATTCTTGGTGTTAGCAGTGCTAACACATGGCTTTCACCAGTTTTTTAACTGTTCCTGCCAGTGCTATTGAACGTTTTCCCTTGTTTTATAAGGAAAAATCTTGTGTATATTATCTTATTTTATAGTAAACGAATAAAATAAATGCGT
>JAUNJS010000383.1 GCA_030533125.1 Eubacteriales bacterium
GAGCCGCCTCTTGTCACACCTGAAGGATCTGTCGTGCCGGTTTCTTCCGTCTGGTCCGGATCCAGCAAAGGGAGGGTCTGCGATTCATCCGGAAGGGCAGAGCCCGGGACAAATACGTCGGCGTCCGGGTTCTTTTGCACCTCGTAGTACAGGCTGCCTTTGTCCTCATAAAACGCAATGTCTCCCTGGAGGTCCGTCCGGAAGACGCGGATATCTTTGTCCTTCAGCCTGTTCAGGGTCTCCTCGGCGGGATGGCCGTATTCATTGTTCGCGCCGCATGAAATGACTGCTGCCACGGGGTCTGCGGCAGCAAGGAAGTCGTCCCCGGTGGAGGACGCGCTGCCGTGGTGTCCCAATTTCAGGACAGTAGTTTTGAGGTCAGCTGTCGTGCTGAGGATGTCGGCCTCTTCTTTTTTTTCCGCGTCCCCTGTGAAAAGAAAGCTGTAATCCCCGTGATCCACCCGCAAAACGATGGAATTGTTGTTGTCCGCGTCCACGATCTGTGTCGGGCCGAGGATGGTGATCAGCGCGCTTCCGAGGGAGTACCGGTCCCCGGCTTCAGGAACTGTGATCTCAACGTTCTGTTTGTCCAGATACTTTTTGAAATTCTGAAAGCTGCTGCTGTCGCCGTCGGTCACCGGCGAGAAAGCGACGTCCACAGCGGCGTAATTCAGCGCGCCGGCCAGGCCGCCGAGATGGTCGTCATCCAGATGCGTCGCGACAATGTAATCGAGATGCGTCACACCTTTTTCTTTCAGGAAGGTAAAGATCTTATCGGATTGTCTGCTTTGGCCGCCGTCGATCAGCATGGCATGTCCGTCGCAGAGTATGAGGGAGGAATCGCCCTGCCCGACGTCGATAAAATAGACGATAAACTGCTGCTCTCCCGAAAGAAGGGTGGGCGAGGAAGTGTCCTGTTCCTGAAGAACATTTTCATTCATGCCGCTGCCTGAAAGGCAGTTTATGCCGCCCGACTGATTTTTCCCGCTGCCGGGCAGATGATTGGGATTGCCGGACAGGCGCGCGGACGCGCGGACTGTAAAAAGGCCGGCTGCAAAAAGCGCGAAAAAGAGCAGAAAGGTACCCAAGAAGTGCCTTCTGCTCCCTGTATGTCGAAGTCTTTCCGGTTTATTTCGCAGGTTTTTCATTGGTGCTGTTCCTCCGAAACGGGGTTCGTCGGATCTCTGCCCGCGCATTCACCGGATTTTCCGTTCCGCGAAGGACGGGGGTGACTGCACGTCATAGATCTTCTGTCCGTACGTTTTTTGAATAACCGTCCGGCACTTCAGTTGTGTTCCCGCGGACCAACGGGGATCAGCTGCATCCCCCTGCGTTCCGCAGTATGTCCTGTTTCCGTATTTCATCCTACTTCCACATCCAGCAGATCAGTTTTTCAGACTGCCGCATCCCGATCTTCTTCTGCAGAAGCAGGGATTCCCGGTTGTTTTTTTCCACCTGCCCGAACGGGACAAGTCCCTTCTCCATGGTCATGGCAATGTAGTGTTTCTCGAGCGCCGCGGCATATCCTCTGCGGCGGAACCCGGGAAAGATATACAGCAGTCCCATGCTTCCTTCCAGATGTTCTCCGATGAAGCCGATCCACTGCTCCCGGCAGTATCCGAGAAGAAGCGTCTGTCTTTCAACGACTTTTTCCAACTCCTCCGGGCTGATCAGATGATAGCAGTCGATGAGGAAAGGGAGGTCCTGTTTCTCCGCCGGGCGCACGGAGATGGCGGGATCGGCGGCCGGGGGATCGCCGTAATAGGCCACCTGGAAGCATTCGAGTTTTTCTGAAAATCCGTATCGCTCAAAGGCGGCTTTCCCAAGGCTATTGTTTGTGACCATCAGCAGACTGCAGCTTTGGTCCTGTTTCGGGGCCGGGCTTTGGTTCAGGTTCAGGTTCCGGATTTGATCCCGCGTTTGATCCTGTTTCGAGTCCGGGCTTTGGTTCTTCATATAGCGGTCGAGGATTGAAATGCCCAGGGGGATGTCTTCACATGCCAGGAGAAGCGCCTCGCTCACGCTGTCCCGTACCAGGAGGGCGTCTTCATTCTGCACAATGATTTCGCCCGTCCCCCGCTTCAGGACGCGGTCGATGCCGAGATAATCGATTTCGGAGATGTCTATTCCCATCGCGAGTCACACTCTCTCCTGCGCGTCAGGTGAATCTTTTCCGGGTCTCTTATTGTGTCAGGTCAATTTCACCTCCGAAAAGATCATCGGTTCCCTTTCCGGTGTCATCAACGGTGTACCAGGCGGATGTCCCCGTGTGGGAAACGCCGCCTCCATCATCGACGACCTCATACAGGTGGATCCTGTACCTGCCGTCCTCCAGTTTCTCATATTCCGCAAGCGGAGGATAGTAATCGTAGTGGCGGTTGTAGTACTCCTGTGCCATTTCGCAGAGTTGTTGAGGTGTATAGATTCGCAGGCCTTCCGCATCTTCGCCGGATGAATTTCCTGTATTCTCCGCCGCAAGCAGCTCTTTCACAGCCTTGCGCGCGCCCTGCGTGCCGGTACTGCGCGCGGCTTCTTCCGGGACTCCGGGATCCATGACATAACTGCCGGTGAGGAGATTGCCGCTTGCTCCTCCGGCCAGTGTATCTTCGTCCCTCACAACGGACATGGTTGCCTTGTTGTTTACAAAGGTCACAGACAAAAACGCGAAATTCAAAGAAAGGTCCAGACCTTCATCGTCTGTGATTTTTCTTATGAGAATGGTTTTTCCGGAAGCTTCCGCCGAAGTAATGTCGAACGTGTAGATCTTTTCATGATACGTGGGATCTCCGTACCGGAACATGCAGTGCAGCAGCAGATCGTCTCCGCGCAGATCGAGCCAGTATTTCAGATGCCCGTCCTCCTGGCGGTAGACATACGCCTCATCCAGCTCCTCCGCCTTTTCCTCCGCCCGCGCGGATATGCTTCCGGCGCCGGCGGCTGTCAGTGCGGTCAGCAGAAAAACCGCGAGAAATACACATATGATTCCGGTGCAGGAATTATTTTTTCTCATAAAACTCTCCTCTCTCCGTTTTGTCCTTTATGTGCCGGAACAGTTTCCTCATCCCTATGCACATTTCCGGGCATGTTCCCGGGCCGTTTCCCGGGAAACCTGTGGTTTATCATGAGCTTTCATCTGTTCACTCTTCCGCAGGTTTGTCCGCCTTGCTGCCGGCAGATCATTTTTTCCCATTCTTCCTGCCGCGGTAGATCTTCAATCCAATGATGGTGAGGAGAATGATCAGGAGTATGGGGATCACATAGAACAGTATGTCAGCTTCGTTTCTGCCGCCTATGTTTGGCTCTACGATCACGTCCGCAAAGGCTTCCAGCCTGCAGATGAATAAAAATAAAGCCGCCGAAAAAAACAGCAAGGTTCTTTTAACAGGAATGCATTCATTGGTTTTGTTCATGATCGGTTGTCTCCTTTCAATAATCTATTTCGTTTCTATATCTATTTCGTTCCTA
>JAUNJS010000384.1 GCA_030533125.1 Eubacteriales bacterium
CCGCACCATTGCCATGGACTTCTGGGCGAGCGTCGAGCACCAGATGAAGTACAAAAAGGAGATTCGCAACGAAGCCTCTATCGTGGAGGAGCTGCGCTACAGCGCGGACCTGATCAACCAGCTTGACCGGCGCATGCTGCAGATCCGGGACCGGATCGGCATGAGCGAGAGGGGCAGACAGGATATTTCGCAGTGGCAGTAAGAGCATCGATAATAAGAGATCGATGGAATAAAAAAACAGCTTAGACAGAACAATGGAGCAGCTTAGACGGAATTATAGATGCAGCATCGATGGAATAAAAAAGCAGCTTAGACGGAACAATAAAACAGAATATCCAGCACGAAAAACACCACTTGGACCGGCTTTTTCAGATCGGCCTTAAGTGGTGTTTTTTCATTGCGCGGGATGAGGTTTAATCCGCCGGTGTACTCAAAGCGTACATTGCGCGGGACGGCGATGCGTTTTTTCATTCTGCAGTTTAATCCGCAGCTGTCTGTCTTCCGGAAGCGCCGCAGTGACAGCGGTCAGTTTAATTTCCGGGGGAAGTGCTTAATCCGCAGCCGTCCATCTTCCGGAAGCGCCGCAGGGCAGGATGAGGCTGTTGGAGGTGACGGGGAGACCGATTTCCTCCGACTGGATATTTCCCCTGCGGACAGGATCCAGGACAGTGTGCAGCATATAACTCAGAACGGCGGGCTGCAGCCCTGTCGTATAGGAATTGACCAGCACGAAGAGCGGGGTTTCTGACAGAAGGAGCGAGCACCTTGTCAGAAACCGGAAGATATTGTCTTCCATCTTCCAGATCTCCCCCTTCGGCCCCCTGCCGTAGGAGGGAGGATCCATAATAATGGCATCGTAATGATTGCCTCTGCGGATCTCCCGCTCCACAAACTTGATGCAGTCGTCCACCAGCCATCGGACGGGTGCTTCACCAAGTCCGGAGAGCTGCGCGTTTTCCCTGGCCCATGCGACCATGCCCTTCGAGGCGTCTACATGGGTTACCTGCGCTCCCGCGGATGCGGCGGCAATCGTAGCCCCGCCCGTATAGGCGAACAGATTCAGAACCCGGACGGATCCGCCGGCTTTCACCCGGACGCGGATCAGATCCGAGAACCAGTCCCAGTTGACAGCCTGCTCCGGAAACAACCCGGTGTGTTTGAAGCTGAAAGGTTTCAGCCGGAAAGCCAGATCCCGGTATTTTATACACCAGTCATCCGGAAGATCAAAAAACTCCCATTCGCCTCCGCCTTTTTTGCTGCGGTGATAATGTGCGTTGGGGTTTCTCCACAACCGTCCGCGGGGCGTGTCCCAGATCACCTGGGGATCCGGCCGGATCAGCCTGTACGTTCCCCAGCGCTCCAGCTTTTCCCCTCCTGACGTATCAAGCACTTCATAATCCTTCCACTGATCCGCGATCCACATGAACGTATCCTTTCTTTATTCTATAACGATTCTATAACGATATTATTCTATAACGATTCTGTAACGATGTTCTATAATGATCCTTTAACGGATTCCATAACGGTGGTGTTTCGTCCGCCATATCTGACATACAGACGCTTCCGCGTCTGTTTCTCCGATCTCAAAGGACGGGATTCGGTTACATAGCCCGCTATGCGCCTTCATCCCGCCCTGCAGTTTCGAAGAAAAAACCTGCGCCTGTCGGCTCATTACTTTATGCGGCTCTACTAAGTCTACCTTCTGCGGCCAAAAAAGTAAATAATTGTCTTTATTTCGCAAATGCGTTGTGGTAGAATCGATATATTGCCGTGTCACAGCGCGAAAGCGGACTGTGGCACGGGGGTTGAAATCATAAAGGAGGAGAAACACTATGACAAGTGCACAAGTAATCATTGTTGTCACGATCGTGGCGTATCTGTTCGGCATGCTGATGATCGGCGTGATCTTCAGCCGTCAGGGTGCAGCGGATACTTCGGACGGATTCTATATCGGCGGCAGATCCCTTGGACCGCTGGTCGCCGCGATGAGCGCGGAGGCATCCGACATGAGCAGCTGGCTGCTGATGGGTCTTCCGGGTCTTGCCTATTTCGCGGGCGTGGCGGAAGTCGGCTGGACAGCGATCGGCCTGGCAGTCGGCACCTACCTGAATTTCCTGTTCGTGGCGAGAATTCTGCGCAGATATTCGGAACGCATCGGCGCGTTTACAATTCCGGATTTCTTTGCGCGCCGCTATAACGACCGGGAAAATACACTTTCCCTGATCGCGGCGCTGATTATCATTATTTTCTTTGTCCCCTACACGGCATCCGGATTCAAAGCTGTCGGCACGCTGTTCAACAGCCTGTTCGGCATGGAGTACCACCTTGCAATGATCATGGGCGCGGTTATTATCGTTGCCTACACGACGATGGGCGGTTTCCTCGCTGTCTCCACGACAGACCTGATCCAGAGTATCTTCATGACCATCGCCCTGATCGTCATTGTCTTTTTCGGAATCGACAAGGCGGGCGGCTTCGGAACCGTCATGGAGAATGCGAGACAGCTTCCCGGTTATCTCAACATTATGCAGGGATATGACGTCACGTCGGGCACCGCTTCCAGTTACAGTTTCCTGAGCGTCTGCTCTACGATGGCGTGGGGACTTGGATATTTCGGCATGCCGCACATCCTGCTGCGGTTCATGGCGATCCGCGACGAAAAGGAACTTGTCCTTTCCCGCCGCATCGCTTCCGTCTGGGTCGTCATTTCCATGGGCGTCGCGATCCTGATCGGTATCATCGGCTACAGTGTCTCCGTCGCCGGCGAGATTCCGATGCTGAACACCAGCTCCGCGGAGTCCGAGACCATTATCATGCAGATCGCGAATATTATGAGCCAGCACAATGTCCTGTTTGCTATCCTTGCGGGCATCATTCTGGCCGGTATCCTGGCCGCGACCATGTCCACAGCGGATTCCCAGCTTCTGGCGGCGGCTTCCAGTGTCTCCGAGGACCTCATGCAGGGGTTCGGACGCATCAAACTCGACCAGCGCGGCAAGATGATCGCCGCCCGCGCGACCGTTATCGCGATTGCGGCAGTTGCTATCATCCTCGCCTGGAATCCGAACAGCTCTGTTTTCCGTGTTGTTTCCTTTGCCTGGGCAGGCTTCGGCGCGACTTTCGGCCCCACCATGCTGCTCGCCCTCTTCTGGCGCAGATCCAACCGGCAGGGCACGATCGCGGGCCTCGTTGTCGGCGGCGTCATGATCTTCGTGTGGAAATTCGGCATCGCCCGCCTCGGCGGCCTGTTTGCCATCTATGAGCTGCTGCCCGCCTTCCTGCTGGCCCTGGCAGCGGACGTCATCGTCAGCCTGCTGACAAAAGAACCCTCGGCGGTGATTACAACGACATTCGACGAGGTGCATCAGTAAGAAATGCGGGTTTGCGGAGGTGTTTGCCGGTGCGGGGACGAACCTTCGCGGAACGGCCCCTTTGGCCTCACGTTCAATTCGCGCGGATGTGACT
>JAUNJS010000385.1 GCA_030533125.1 Eubacteriales bacterium
ATAGAGGGCGACGCCGAGATTTATATAGGAGAGGAATTCACACCTTAATTCAAGGTGGAGCCTGACTTGTAAAAAGACGAACCGTACACAGTTACTAAAGATAACGACTCGGTCGTGCGTGTGGACGGGATGACCCTTCATGCGGAATCTGTCGGAGAAGCTACGCTGACCATTTCAGCCCGCGATTACACTGAGCAGTCCGTTATTCATGTCGTACCAAAAGTCACCTCGATCGAAGGCATCGACAAGGACAAGATCATCAACTCCGCCGCGGACAAAGCCGCGGAAAAGGCTGCGCAGAAGGCTTCGGAGGAAGCTGCCGGCGCCGCAGCGGAGGAAGCCGGGGAACAGGCCTCCTCAGCGGTGAAAGGCATGCAGGAAAAGCTCGACGAGGCAAATGATGAGATCAGGAAAACCAATGAAGCGCTCGACAAGGCCAACGGCGTAATCAAGGAGCGGAATAAAGCGATCCTCGCGATCGGGAAAAAGGCCGACTCCGCGGAAGACGGCGTTGAAGAAGCGACGAAGAAAGCGAAAGATAAGCTGGACGCGGCGAAATCCGAGATTGAGGACGGTCCCGCCGCGATCGAAGAGGCAGCGGAGAAAGTCGGAAAAGCCGCCGACAGCATCGTGGAATCGGCAGACGCGGTGCAGACGAGTGCCTCCGAGGTGTCCCGGAAGGCCGCGGCAGTGCAGTCCGCCGCGGAGGATTTCAAAGAAGCGGCCGGGGCCGCGGACAATCTCTCGACAGAAGCGCTTTCCGAGAATGTAAAGGAGATGCAGAAAGCTGCGGGAGAGACCACTTCGGACGCGGGAGAAGTCTCGGAAGAAGCGCAAAAGCTGGCTGTTGTGAGAACAAAGCTGGAAGAGGGGCAGAAGCAGCTCAAGAGACTGCAGACAGGTGCGGATTCCCTGTGCGAGGGGCTTTCCGGCCTTAAGAGTACGCTTGGCAGCGCGGAGAGCAAAAAGAAGCGCGCGGCCCTGCAGCAGGGAGGCGAGGCACTGCTTGACGATGAGAACGGCGTTCCCGCCCTTTCCGCCGGTGTGGAGAGCCTGTACGCGGCCCTCTATGTCGACCCTGCGTCGTCCGGTGACGCTTCCGGTTCCATGTCCCTGAACAGCGCGCTGAAAGCCTTAAAGAGCAAAAACAATGACCTGAACGACGGCATGGAAAAACTGGCCAGTGGCGCCGGGAAGCTTTCCGATGGCGTCACATCCGCAAAAGACGGCGCGAAAGCTCTGCAGGAAGGGATCAAGAGCTATACGGACGGCGCGGCTTCTCTGGGAGAGGGGCTGAAGACCCTTTCGGAAGGAGCGGACAGCGCGAAGACCGGGATTTCCTCCCTGTACGATGGAATCAACAAGTATCTGAACGGCGTGAAACAGGTGAGCGACGGCGCGGGGAAACTCGCGGCCGGCACATCCAAACTCAATCAGAACGCGTCCGCGCTGAACACCGGCGCAGGCACAGTGGCCGGCGGAGCCCAGAGCCTTCATGCGGGCACATCCGCGGCGCGCAAGGGCATCAAGACACTCGCTGCGGGCGTCAGCAAATATCTCGACGGCGCCGAGGAGATCCGGAAGGGATCCGGCAAGCTGGCGGACGGAACTTCCGAGCTGAGCAGCAACTCCGACAAGCTCAACGACGGTACGGACGAGCTTGTTGACGGGGTGAAGGAATTCGTGGACGGCATGCAGGAAATGCTGGACGGCTGCATCGAGCTCAACGACGGGGTCCTGAAATTCCGCGATGAAGGCATCAGCAAGCTCGCGGACATCTACCGGACCAACATCAAGTCCCTCGACGAGAGCCTGATCGAAATCAAAGATGCCGCCGGTACTTATAAGACCTTCAGCGGCGCGCCGGAGAGCATGGACAGTAGCGTCCGCTTCATCATCAAGACCGACAGTATTGAAGCGGAGGAGGACTGACCGTCCGGGCGCCGGCGAAGCCTTTCGATGATAATCCCGCGGAAAAAGACACACCGGACGGAGCATTTACTTTGTGCGGCGATCCAGAGAAAAGATAAACCATGAATATCCATACTGTTTTTATCATATTGATCTCAGCCTCCCTGGCGCTCGGCACGTACGGGGTGGTCGTCCAGCGCGGCGCCTGCCTCATGCGGATTGACGCGAGGACAACCCTGATGGCAGTCATCTGGGGCGCCCTGGAACTGGCCGCGGCCCTTCTGGGCTACAGCGTCGGTTCCAGAGTTCTCCTTCTGGAAATGGGAAGAGAACACAGCACTGTCTGGGTGCGTCTCATCGCGGGCATGATCCTTGCGTCGATCGGCATCCGGATGCTGTGCAAGGCGTTCCGGGGCCGGAGCTTCCTCGAACACCGCATGGAAAATGTGAACCTGCGGGCGGACGCCCTGCTTTCCCTGCGCCTCTGCGTACACGGCTGCTTTGCCGCGATTGCGTGCGGTCTCCTGCGCTGCAGTCTCGCGCACGTCCTGATTGCGGCATTTGTCATCAACACCGGCTTTGCGGTCATCGGGTACATCACCGGCCGCGTCTGGGGCGTCGCTCCCAGCGGCAAGGCCTACGCGCTCGGCGGGAGCCTGTTGTGCGCCCTCAGCATTGCGCTTCAGCTGGTGGAGATGGTGTAAGGCACTGTTGCTTAATGACTTCCGGAAATCTGCAGGTCTTTTCTTCCGATTTACTACGTCGTAAAGCCTCGCCGATGCCCGCATCGACTGCGTTTTTCTCCTTGTACTCGGGAGAAAACCCTCTGCAGCTTTCGGAAGTTATTTGCGTACAGTGCTTAAGCACTGCCGCGCGCCGACGGACCCGCAATGAAAGAAGCCCCCTTCTCCGCACATGCTGTGGGGAAGGGGGCTTTTCTCCTGTTATCTGTTTTTATTGCCGCACGGCTCTGCGCCGGGCGGTTTTTTCACGCTTACTCGAAAATGATTCGGGAATGGCGCGGATCATTACGCGAAAACCGGCTTGATCGCCTCGGAGAGGGCATCCTTCTCCGCCTGGGCGGCGGCGAGGTCTTTGCCGAGGGTGGTGTAGTAAGCTTTGATCTTGGGCTCGGTGCCGGACGGACGGATCATGATCTTCGCGCCGTCATCGAGGACATAGGAGAGGACGTTTGCCTTGGGCAGGCCGGTCTCTTCGGGCTTGGTGTAATCGGTCACGGAAACAACCGTGCGCTCGCCGAGTTCGGAGAGAGGCTTTTCGCGGAGGCCGGCCATGATGTCCGCCATCTTCTGCATGCCGGACAGGCCGGGGAACTCCATGGTGTCGATCTTGTTGAGATAGCGGCCGTACTGGGCGTAGATCTCCTCCAGGCGCTGCTTGATGCTGGAGCCGATGCTGCGGTAGTAGGCGGCCATCTCGCAGATGAGCATGGAGCCGATGATGGCGTCTTTGTCGCGGACATAAGGGCCTGCCAGATAGCCGTAGCTCTCTTCGAAACCGAAGATGAAGCGGTCGACTTCGCCTGCTGCCT
>JAUNJS010000386.1 GCA_030533125.1 Eubacteriales bacterium
ATAGAATCCGGAATAGAGGCCGGAAACGGGAGAAGGAGTCCCTACTGCGCGGAGCTGCTCCTGCTTGAGACCGATAACCCGGATCTCTCCGGGGAAACCGGCGGCGATTCTGCCGGACCGGATTCGTCCGATCCGGATACCGGTGATTTTTCAGAGGGAAAAGACTTTTCGGAGGAAAACGGGGAGCAGACTGCCGTTCTTCCGAATGAAATCCGCTCGATGAGTGCCCGGCAGAAGGAGGCGCTCCTGATCGCCGGTCGGATCCGGGAGCTGGTGGGAACCCTCCCTGTGCGCGACGAAGAGACAGGCATGCTGCGGCCTGCCCGCTATGGAGACATCGTGATCCTTCTGCGCAGTACGATGGGCTGGAACGAGGATCTGCGCGCGGTCCTGGCGCGCGAGGGCATCCCGGCTTACGCCGAGTCGCGCACGGGATATTTTGCCGCTGAAGAGATCCGCGTGGTCCTTGCGATGCTTCGCGTGCTCGACAACCCCCGCCAGGATATTCCCCTTTACAGTGCGCTCCGGGCTTATTTCGGCGATTTTACACAGGATGAAATTGCGCAGATCCGGCTCGCTGAGCGGGACGGCGCTCTTTATGACGCTCTTTGCGCCGCTGCCGGTTCCGGCGCGGAGGAAGAGCCGGCGGAAAGCGCGCCGGCGCAGGAGATTTCTCCTTCACTGTCCGAAAAATGCCGTAACTTTCTGTCTTTTCTGGAAAAATGGCGCGAGAGGACCCGGTACGCCTCTGTCGCGGAAGTTGTCGCGGGTCTTCTGGAAGAGACAGGGTACCGGGATTACTGCGCGGCTCTTCCGGGCGGCGCGCAGCGCGTCGCGAATCTGTCTGTGCTAAGGAGCCAGGCGGAGGCATTTACGAAAACCGAGTTTACAGGGCTTTTTCAGTTCATGCGCTATATTGACGGTCTTGTGAGCCAGGAGATCGACTACGGAGAGGCGAACACACTGGATGAAAACGCGGATGTCGTGCGTATCATGAGCATCCACAAGAGCAAGGGACTCGAATTTCCGATCTGTTTTGTGGCGGGGCTTTCGAAGGGGTTCGCGTTCCGCAGCTTCGACGCGTCGGGAATGATGCTTTTTGACAGCGACTGGGGCGTGGGGGTTCATTATTACGACCCGGCTTCGCGCGTCCGGGCATCCACCCTCCGCAGGGAGGAAATCGCCGAGAAAATCCGGCGCGACTGTATGGGGGAGGAACTGCGCGTCCTCTATGTCGCCCTTACCCGCGCCAAAGAAAAACTCATCCTGACCGCGTCCGGCAGGAATCTGTCCGGAAAAATCCGAAACTGGGAGTCCCGTCTCGCGGGGTTTTTCCAGCGCCGGCAGGAGTCCGCGGAGCTGTCCGGCGGGCAGGAATCCCGGACCGAAAAGCTCCCTTCCTCTGTCATCGGCGGCGCGTCCTCTTTTGCGGAGCTGATCTGCGAAGCGGCGATGGCCGGAGCCGGGGCGGAAGAGATGCAGGAGCTGTTTCTGTCCGCGGATCAAGGCGCACGGGAAGGCTCTATCTCCATTCTACCCAATGACAAAAATCCGCGGTTTCCTCTTGTGATCCGCATGCTTTCGGAGGAGGATCTCTCCATGCGGGCTGTGCGGGAGCAGTATGATCTCTCGAGGTGCGAGGAACTGCTCCGGGGGATGGAGGGCAGGCCTCTTGCGGCGCAGCCGGATCCGGGGGCGGCGCAGGAACTGGCATCCCGGTTTTTCAGTGTCTATCCGCACGAA
This sequence comes from Eubacteriales bacterium, assembly GCA_030533125.1. Classification (GTDB taxonomy): domain Bacteria; phylum Bacillota; class Clostridia; order Lachnospirales; family Lachnospiraceae; genus CAG-791. Next base: position 1,744 of record JAUNJS010000386.1, read on the forward strand.
GAACTGCGCGGGCTCTACGCCCACACATCCGTCTCGGAGATTAAACACCGCGCTTTCCGGGCGGAAGCGCCGGCTTCGGGAGACGCGGACGGCGCGGTTCCGGGAGAAGGACCGGCGGAGCTTTTCCCGGAGGAAATACCGGTCCCCTATATTCCGCGCTTCCAGAGGCGCCTTACAGAAGACGCGGCACTTTCAGAGACTGCTTCCGGGAAGACGGCGAAGGGCGCGCGGAGAGGGACGGCCTTCCACCGCGTCCTGGAATGCATGGATTACGCAAAACGGGACATTTTTCTCATGACGGAACAGGAAAGGCACGTGGCAGCGGATGGCGGAAGAAAACGCTCGGAGGCGGATGGCGGAAGGGAACGCGCGAAGGCGGGGAAAGACGCGGCCCTCGCGGACTGGATCCGCAGCCTCGTGGATGCCGGGAAAATACCGGCGGAGGACGCTGCTCTTGTGAACCTGAACCGCCTGCGGGCGTTTCTCCGTTCTCCGCTTGCCGCGCGTATGGCGGCCGCTGACGGCAGGGGAATGCTGTTCCGGGAACACCCCTTCCTGATGGGGGTTCCCGCGGACCGCGTCAGAAGCGGTCTGCCGTCCGGAGAGACGGTGACGGTGCAGGGGATTATCGACGCCTTTTTCGTGGAGGACGAACAGATCGTCCTGATCGATTATAAGACAGACCGCGTAAAGACGGACGAGGACCTTGTGCTCCGTTACCGGACCCAGCTCGAGATTTACGCGGAGGCGCTGGAGCGCGCGTTTTCTCTGCCTGTCACGGAAAAAATCATTTATTCGATTTATCTGGAGCGGGAGATCCGGCTCTGAATCATCCGCGCTTTCGACCGCGGGAAAAGACGCAGGAAAGGGCGCAGGAATGGACGTGACAGTTCCCGGGATTGTATATTATTGCAAACATATACAGTTCGTTCTTTTTTTCACAGTTAATTTTTACTAAACATCAGCCATGTCCTGCAAAAATAAATGTAGATATGTTACAAAAACCATGTTATAATCTTTATAGTTGTTTGTGGTTACGATAACAAACGCGTATAGAACTGTTTTTTTATTATCTATGTTGTGTGCACAAAGGAGGTTAGTTTAATGAATTTCTTTAATGATGAAATCCATCAGGATATGATCGACATGTATCGTGACTTCGCGCAGAATTCCTGTCTGCCGATCGCGGCTGAGCTTGATGAGCAGGAGAGATTCCCTGAGGAGAACATCCCGGTAATGGCTGAGATGGGTCTTCTTGGCATTCCTTTCCCGGAGGAGTACGGCGGAGCTGGTCTTGACGAGCTGTCCTATGCACAGTGCGTCGAGGAAATCTCCAAGGTTTGTGCTTCCACGGGCGTTACACTTTCCGCACACACCTCCCTCGGCACATGGCCGATCTACCACTTCGGCACCGAAGAGCAGAAGCAGAAATATCTCCCTGATCTCTGCTCCGGCGCGAAGCTCGGCGCTTTCGGTCTGACAGAGCCCAATGCCGGAACCGACGCGGCAGGCCAGAAGACTGTCTTCGAAGACAAGGGCGACTATTATCTGGTCAACGGCTCCAAGATCTTCATCACCAACGCAGGCTATGCGGACATCTTCATCGTCTTTGGTATGACCGACAAGTCCCAGGGCACGAAGGGCATCTCCTGCCTGATCATGGAGAAGGGCATGGAAGGCTTCACCATCGGCA
>JAUNJS010000387.1 GCA_030533125.1 Eubacteriales bacterium
CATACGGATCACTTTCTTGCTCCCGCCAGTCCCCTTCTCGATATCCCGGCATCCCGCTGGGCGCAGATCCGCCGTACGGATCGCTTTCCTGCTCCCGCCAGTCCCCTTCATGATATCCAGGCATCCCGGAAGATCCGGTCCCGCCGTACGGGTCGTTTATCTGCTCACGCCAGTCCCCTTCATCGTAACCCGAATAGGTCGATGAGGACGCATACGGTTCGTTTTCTTTATACTCGAAGTCATGCCGGCTGTCTGATCCCGTCGACGAAACATCCGGCATTTCATTTCCACAGTTCAGGCAAAACCGATATTCTGAAGGCACAGCCTCACCGCATTCCGGACACGTCCGGCTTCCATCTTCCGGCGCGGCAGAAGCCCGCATATGCGGCACCTCCTCATAGGAAGAATTATCTGTGAAGGACGGCGCGGCTAACCTTCTGCCGCAGGACGTGCAGAAAATCATATCGTCCTCTACTTCCGCATTGCAGTACTTGCATATTTGTGACATCTCTTTTTCCCCCTGAAATAATCAATCTTGACTGTCCCGGTTTACAGAATGGATTGCCGCTTATGTGAGATCCGGCGCTCTCATAAAGAAAGAGCCCGGATCCGGCGCGGGGACGGGATCGCTCCTCCGCAGAGAGGCCGGTTTCAGCCAGTCGCAGACTTCCTGCGCCGTACACCTGTCCTCTGCTTCTTTTTCAAGCATTTTTGACAGGATCATCCGGTATTTCTCCGGAATGTTTTCCGAGATAACCGCCGGATGCCCGTCTAATACCGACTCATGCAGATAGTAGTATTCTGTCGTGTCAAACCCCGGAAGTTCCCCCGCGAGGTATTGGTGAAACAGGATTCCCAGTGAAAATACATCTATTTTTGTCGTCAGGGGAACGCTCTCCCCTGCTATGAACCGGCAGACTTCAGGCGCCGTATAGACCTGATCTCCTCCGATATCTTCATCTTCTCCTGGAGGCGAATCCTGCAGGAATCCGCAGTCAAAGTCTATAATCTTTGCGGAATACCGGCCTGCCGGCGTCCTGCAGATCAGGATATTCTTGTCTTTGAGATCCGCGTGCACCACCCCGGCGGCATGCAGCCGCGCCACGCTGTGCGAAATGATCCTGCACAGGCGCAGCCTCTCCACGGGAGGGCTGTTAAAGATGTCCCGGCAAGTGATGTTCTCGTTCCGGATTCTCTCCATAACAATATAGTAGTTTGTCAGATCCCGGAAAAAAGCGTCGACGCGCACCACATTCCCGTCTGAAGCTCTGTTGATCGTATCGTACAGCCTCGTCTGTTTCTCTTCATACGCATGGCAGGATCTGACTGCTTCCTCCCACTGTGTCTTTGCCATGATCCCTTCTTCGGGATAAACAGGAGTCATATACTTTTTTAAGAAATAATCTTTTCCATTCCTCCTGGCGAACGTCCACATGGAGAAACCCGCATCCCTGTTCTCCAGAGGCTTCAGAAGCTCAAAGCCGTGTATTATTTCCCCCAAGTCCGTTTTCTCCCTTCCGCACTATTCCAAATCCTTGAGATACCGCTCGAACGCGATCCGCCCCGGCACACTGCGCCTTGTTTACGTTCTGCACTGTTCCACATCCGCGGGATACCGCTCGAACGCGATCCGCCCCGGCACACTGCGCCTTGTTTACGTCCTGCGCCATTCCACATCCGCGAGATACCGCTCATATCCTCCGCGGTATTCCTCCCAGAGCTGTCTTGTAAGATTCCCGGATTGATCCCCGTCAATCGGCAGGATGTAATGCTCCTCCAGAAACTGTACCCTCTTTCTGAAGAAATCCTGCATGATCCGGAACTCCCCGAATCCAAAGCCCAGCAAGGCGAAGGAATAGTCGTCTCCAGCGATCTCCCGGATGCTTTCGTCCAGCATTCGTTCAAATCCTTCCGGTGATTCCGCGCCTGTCAGACACATCAGAATCATATATTCAAAATGCATCGGTGAAGGCAGGTAACCAAAACATCCGTCCGTCGCGGCAAACACGATTCCTGTTTTTTTCATAGAAAGAGTCTTCTCGTGCAGGACATAATTCCCGTCGGCCGCAATCACATTGGAAAGGGGCGAATCCGACTCCAGATTAGCCATCGCGTCCTGCCGGTCGCGCAAATCATCTGTTGTCAGCTGCGCGAGTCCGTCTTCGTCCAGAAAATAGATCCGGGAATCCCCCGCCCACAGACATTGCAGCAATGCTGGCGCGTCATAACCGGAGCGCGGAAACTCCTCACTCCCGCGGACAAGCGCGATCGCCGCAGTCGTCGGGAAATCCCGCACCATCGTACCGGAAAAAACTCCCGTGTCGCCCGCACACCCGCTGCAAATGCCGATGGAACGATCGATATACTCCCGGATCCGGCTTTCTGTCCGTTCAACAGGGCACGCCGTCCCGCCCTCTGTTTCCTGAAACCAGTCAAGCAGAGCACCGCCCGCCGCGCGGGACGCGACATAGGCACCGGTTTTCTCGGACAATTCTTCGTACCGGCAGGCTCCCAGGCCGCCGCAACCATCGAATACAGCCGCAACAGCGGAGTTGTCTGACAGCGCGCAGCAGAAACAGTCCTCTCCGTTGTCCTTAAGCATTTCACCGGATACCACGCATCTATAATCCAGATAGTCCGAAAATAGTCTCTTTTTCATCATCCTGTTCCGATTAAATCGTGTTGCAGATCGCGTTGAGTATTATGCTGTAATTCTTATCCGCGACGCCCGGCTTCTCGGACTTCTCGTGTATGACATTTGTCCAGTTCCGGCTGATCGTCGTCCACCACTCCTTCGCGGGAGTGAACAGCAGGAGACGCTTCGCGGACTCGTCCATGACGCCTTTCACTCCCGGACTTCCCCACCAGGCGGACAGCTCCGCAAAGTCTCTGGCCATACCACCCGGATAATATTTCGATTCCTTTCCGAACCCGAGCTCGTGCGTCGCGTCATCCGACCAAAGAACGATCACATGCCTTCTCTTGCGGGATTCCATATCCCAGTCGGATTTGATCGCGTATGCAAGCGCTTCCAGCCCGTCCTCCGGATCGTCCCCGCCTCCGTCAGGCGTGATTCCCCGTATGCACCGGTCCAGAAGTTCCGACTCCTCCGGGAGATTGAAAAACCTTGTCACCATCATCGCGCTGGCCCCGTCAGCCATATAGTCCCTGAACGCGACGATCCGGACCCTGAGGCTGCTCACTCTCTTGTGTTTATTCTCCATGACAGCCTGGAAATCACGGTGAAAATTCAACGCATGCTCCTTGACACTGTCCAGGATCGGCTCCATGCTCCCGGTGGCGTCGATACATAAAACGATATCTACTCCATAAGTAATACGATTTGTAATATTGCTGGCCATCTCTCACCTCTGCCCTTTAATTGTGAATGATCTTATGACGGATCTCTGTGAATAATCTCTATGGATAATCTCT
>JAUNJS010000076.1 GCA_030533125.1 Eubacteriales bacterium
GTAAAAGCTCCGGCGCTGCATTCAGACACCGCGCAAGCTCGCTTGCAGCGGGGGCCGATTATTGCGCCGGGCCGCATGTATGGACAAAAAAGCTTCACGAAGCATGGAGTGCGGGTGGGGCGCTGACAAAGCTTCGCTTTGTGCGAATACTTGTGGCGGATTGCGGGAGCGCGAAAGCGCGGAGCAATCCGGGGAGCTTTTTCCCCCCGGTGAAGGCAGTTACACTGCCATGGCAGTTTGCGGACCGCGGCCGGATCCCGGCGGGGACAGCAGTCTGCGGAGCAGGAAACGCCCGCCGGTCAGTGCAGTGCTTTCTTTTCCCCCGCGGCTGTCCTCTTCATTTCGCGGGCATTCTCGAGGGCCGCGGGCGTAATCTCCCCGGCGCCGAGGAGCCGTGCGAGCTCCCGCTCGCTCTCCTGCGGAGACAGCCTGCGGATATGCGTCGCGGTGCTGTCGTCCCCCGCCACTTTCTCGATCAGAAAATGACTGTCCTGCATGGCGGCGATCTGCGGCAGATGCGTGATGCACAGGATCTGGTGGTCTCCGGCCAGGCGCCCCATCCGGCCGGACACTTTCCAGGCTGTCTGGCCGCTGATCCCGGTGTCGATCTCATCGAACACAAAGCTGTGAATGTCGTCCCTGCCGGCGAAAACCGTCTTGAGGGCCAGCATGATTCTGGAGAGCTCGCCTCCGCTCGCGACCTGTTCCAGGGGACGCAGCGGTTCGCCCGGATTCATGGAAATCGACATGGAAACATGATCCCATCCCTCCGGACCCGGATGCTCTCTGTCAGGCTCCACCAGGATCGCGAATTCCACGCGCAGAAAATTGAGTTCCATGAGCGCTTCCTTCATTTTGGCGGCGAGCGTATCCGCCGCTTTCTGCCGCGCGTCCGTCAGCCGTCCGCAGGCCTCCTCCAGCGCCGCGCGTTCGCGCTCGATGTCGGCAGAAAGGGCCTTTCTGTGTGCCTCGTAGGCCTTCAGGAACTCGATGCGGCGGCGCCGCGTCTCGAGCGCCTGCCGGATCTCGGGCAGAGACTGCCCGTATTTATCCTGGCAGCGGCGGATGACGTCAAGACGGTCTTCGATCTCCCGGAGCCTGCCGGGATCAAAGGAGAGATCCTCCACATAGTCCGCCATGCCGCGGTTAAAATCCGACAGGAGATCGTCAATCCCTGCGAGCTGATCCGCCAGATCATCCAGACCTTCGTCAATACCCGCTGCAAAGGACAGTTCTCTGCACGCGCGTCCGATCATCCCGGCCGCGCCCTCTTCCCCTGTCAGCCGGCAGGCGCTGCCCGCCGCCTCGCTGATTTTCTGAAAACTGCCGAGCTTTCGCTGCTCCCGCGAAAGCGTCTCTTCCTCTCCCTCGCGGATCGCGGCCGCCTCAATCTCGTCCGCTTCGTAGGCCAGAAGGTCAAGTTCCCGAAGCCGGGCGGACTCGTCGAGGTTATCTCCCTCCCATTCGTCCGTCAGGCTTTTCCATTTTCTGTACGCCGCGGAAGCCTGCGCAAGGAGAGGCATTGTCTCCTCCTGGGCATACTCGTCCACGGTCCGCCGCTGCGCCTCTTTGCGCAGCAGGCGCTGGTTTTCCCGCTGCCCGTAGATATCCATGAGAAGCTCCCCCACTTCGCGGAGCTGCCGCAGGGGAACCGTCTCTCCACAGACGGAACAGATGCTCCGGGTCGGGAGAATTTTCCTTTTTATGAGAATGATTCCGTCTTCTTCATATGGAAGCCCGAGAGCCGTGAGCTTCTCAAACTGTTTTTCGTGATCCGCCTGAAAGGTCAGCTCGACAAGCGCGTACTCCGCCCCCGTGCGGATGATGTTTTTGTCCGCCCGCGCGCCGAGCGCCAGGTTGATAGAGCCGATAATGATCGATTTCCCGGCTCCCGTCTCTCCGGTCAGGATATTGAGGCCGTCTGTAAAGCTGACCTCCTCCTCCTCAATGAGGGCCAGATTTTTCACATGAAGGCTCAAAAGCATGCAGCCGTCTCCTCCTTATAGATGATAGATGCGATAGATGCGCATTGATACAATCTCATTCCCTGTGGAGATCCCTCAGAAGTTTTTCCCTCGCTTCCTGCGCGGCCTCCGCCGTCCTGAGGACGGCAAAAACGGTATCGTCTCCGGCGATGCAGCCGACGATTCCTATGACGGTCAGCGCGTCGATCGCCGTGGCGGCTCCCATGGCCATGCCTGCTTCGGTCTTGATCACCAGCATGTTCTGCGCCGCTTCCACGGACCGGACGGAGCTGCGAAGGACCTGGACAAGCCTTTCCTGTTCCATGTCGCCTCCGACAGCAGGGAGCGCGTAAATGTTCCTGCCTTCCGGCGTCAGTCTCTTGACAAGGCGGAGCCTGCGGATATCCCTTGAGACGGTTGCCTGCGTGACATCAAAACCAAATTTGCGCAGCTCCAGCTGCAGCTCTTCCTGTGTGGATATTTCCTTTGAACGTACAATTTCCAGTATTGTCTGGTGTCGTTTGTTATTCATGATCCCATCCCCTGCAGCTCTGCCCTTTTTCTGTCATCACGCGGTCCCCCTGACCGCATGCCTGCAGCCATAATCCGGGGTCCGCGCGCCGGACGCGGGCACGCTCTGTATTTATTGTATCAGGCTGTCCGGAATTCGTAAATAGAAATAAATTCGTTTTTATCGTGTACGGCCTGCTGTCGATTTCATTGTTCGGTATAGTCCCGCATTTTCCGGTGCAGGGTCTCGAGAAAGCTTCTCCTGCTGAGACGGATCAGCCGGGTGGTGACATCGGAGCCCGTGACATTGATCCTGTCCCCTTTGTTCAGGGGAATGCTGGCGCCTCCGTCAAAATCACACTCCGCGTAAAGAGGCCCGCCGCCGCGCGGAGGGATCATCTCGATCGTGATCCGGTCGTCCGCCGACAGGACGATGCTCCTGTTGTTGAGCGTGTGGGGGCTGATGGGCGTCAGCAGAATCAGTCTTGCCTTCGGCTCCACAATGGGGCCTCCCGCGGACATGCTGTAAGCAGTGGAACCGGTGGCGGTTGACAGGATCACACCGTCCGCGCTGAAACGGTTGAGAAACAGCCCGTCGATGTAGACATTGAACGAAAGAATCTGCATCCCCCTGCTTCTGGTGATTACGATATCATTGAGCGCCTGCCCGTTGGCGCCGGGATAGACATGGTCAATCTCGTCCGTTACAAATCCGCTCAGCATCATCCGGCTTTCGATCTCGTAGTTTCCGCTGATCACCCTGAGCAGCGCCTGTTCCCAGTTCCTGTCTTCCACCTCGGCCAGATACCCGAGATTCCCCAGGTTGATTCCGAGGATCGGAGTGCCCGTCCCCGCCGTCAGGTGCGCCCCCTCGAGGACCGTGCCGTCCCCGCCGAGTACAAGAAGACAGTCCTGCCCGCTCCGCAGTGTGGAGCGCAGTTCCTGCCTCTCCTCCTCCGTGTAGGCGATGCTGCACTGCCTGCCGCGCGCCTCCAGAAAATCCCGGATCCGGATGGACAACGCCTGGTCTTTATCCTTGTCCCTGTTCGCGACGACAAAAAAACGTTCAATTCCCATGTTGACGCCTTTCCCTTAAAAAACATCAACTGTCTTATAAAACATCAACGGTCAGTAAAAGCCATCAATTCTCATTAAAAATCAACTGTCATAAAAACCAGAAGCCGCCAGAAATCAACTGTCACAAATAATCAGATATCTGAAACAAACAAATGTCTGAAAAGTCTGAAAAACCCGGTTTTCCGCAAAAGCCTCAGAATCACCCGAGATCCGCGTGGGAGCGGCGCACCAGCTCCTCGATTTCCTGCCGGGAAACAGAGAACTGTCCCGCCCCGGAGCCTGTCCCTGTCCGGAGAGACGCGCCCTCTTCCGGGGCCGCGCTGTCCGCCTCCTCCGGGAGCCTCCTGAGATGCACCAGATATTCAATGTTGCCCTCCGGGCCCCGGATCGGGGACCAGTCCAGCCCCAGGATTTCGAAGCCTGTTTTCCGCGCGGTCAGAATGGTCTGTTCAATCACTTCCGCGTGCACCTGCGGGTCGCGCACCACGCCCTTTTTTCCGACTTTCTCCCGTCCCGCTTCAAACTGGGGCTTGATCAGGCAGACCATTTCCCCGCCGGGAGGCAGAATCCTGTGCGCGGGCGGCAGAATTCTGGAAAGGGAGATAAAAGAGACGTCCACACTGGCGAAATCCGGCATCCGCTCCGGATCCAGGCTCTCCGGCGTCACGTAGCGGAAATTGGTCTTCTCCATACAGATGACCCGCGGGTCGGTGCGCAGACGGTAATCCAGCTGCCCGTACCCGACGTCGATCGCGTAGACCGCCGCGGCGCCGTTCTGCAGCATACAGTCCGTAAATCCTCCCGTGGAGGCACCGATATCCATACAGATTCTTCCGCGCAGATCCAGGGAAAAGCTCGTCATCGCCTTCTCCAGCTTCAAGCCGCCCCGGCTGACATAGCGAAGCCCCTGTCCCCGGACCTCGACCTCCGTCTCCTCCGGAAAAAATGCCCCCGGCTTGTCTTCCTTCTGATTCCGCACATATACGAGGCCGGCCATAATGAGCGCCCTGGCTTTTTCCCGGGATGGCGCGAGCCCCCGCTCCGTCAGCAGGACATCCAGACGTTTTTTCATACACACCTCTTCTGCCGCGCGCACGAGCGGCAGTTCCGCACACTGGCGCAGCAGTTCCACCGCAGGCACAGCATTTCTGCCTGCGGGCACAGCAGGCACAGCTGTTCCGCCGCAGGCACATCAGTCCCGCGCGCGGGCGCGGCTCCGCCCGTCAGTTTCACTTCCTGCGGGAAACAAGCTGTTCGAGAAGGGCCCGGAGAAAATCGTCCCTGACCGTCAGGGACTCGTAATCCGCGAGGGCCTCATCCGTCAGAAGGCGGACCTTTTCCACAGCCTTTTCAATTCCGTAGAGGGAAACATAGGTGGATTTCCCTTCCTGTTCATCGCTTCCCGTGGGCTTTCCCAGTTCTTCGCTGTCTCCGGTAACATCCAGGACGTCGTCCTGGATCTGGAAGGCAATTCCGATGCGGACGGCGATATTCCCGAGACGCTCGATGTCGGACTCCGGCGCGCCGGCCAGAACAGCGCCGATCTGAAAAGCGCTCCGGATCATGCAGGCCGTCTTGTGGCTGTGGATGTACTCGAGGGTCTCCCCCGTGATCTCCTGCCCGCGGTTTTCCGCCTCGAGATCGGCGCACTGTCCGCCAACCATGCCGTAGATGCCGGCATTTCCGGAGAGGATCCGCAGAGCCCGCACAACCGCGGCTGTCTCCGCCGGTGTGCGAGCCGCATCAAAAGCGGTGAGCGCGGTCTCATAGGCGAAATTGAGCAGGCCGTCGCCTGCCAGGACCGCCATTCCCTCCCCGAACACAATATGCGTCGTCTTCCTGCCGCGCCTGTACTCGTCGTCGTCCATCGCCGGCAGGTCATCGTGCACCAGGGAATACGAATGGATCATTTCCAGGGCCGCCATAAAAGGCTCCGCCAGCGCGCGGCGCCCGCCGTACAGGTCGCTGATCCGCGCGATCAGCAGCGGACGCAGGCGCTTGCCGCCTGCCATGACGCTGTAGCGCATCGCCCGCGCCGCCGTCGCGGCCGGCGCCTCCCCCGCGGGCATGCTGTCCGGGTCCGGGAGATATTTATCCAGGGCTGCTTCACATTCGCGAACAAGCTGCTCCATGCGCAGCGAAAAGTCCTCTGTATGATTCATGGGAGCTCCTCCTCCGGAAAGCCCGCTTCCGGCTGTCCCTCGCCGCGCAGGATCCGCACTTTTTTCTCCACGCGGTCGATGCGTTCGTTGCAGAACCGCACCAGCCGGATTCCCTTCTCATAGCACGCGAAGGATTCCTCCAGGGTAATCCCCTCCGTCTCCATCTTCCCGATGAGCCGCTCCAGCTCCGCGAACGCCTCCTCGACCGTCATCTCCTCCGGAATCTCCTCCGGCGGGATCTGCGCGGTCTCTTCCTTCACATCATATTTCTCGTCCTGCATGGTTTCCTCTCCCTCCGGTCCGGCCGGATCACACCTGAACTACTCATCGGAACTTGCCGTCTTTATAGACTCCTGTCAGGATGCCGTCATCGTCCGGCCGGATCACACCTGAACTGTTCATCGGAACCATTCACCTGCACCTGCTGTAAAAACAGGATTGCGGAAATGCGGCCTGCGCCGCGCGAAGCAATCCGAAGCGCCTTTACTCCCCGGCGGAAGCAGGCACACTTCCATGGAAGTTTACTGCATTTCCGGCATTAACGGCGGAGCAGATTCTTCCGCCGTCACTTTCCGCGCCTCGGCTTCCACAAGACCGTCCTTCAGGCGCACCCGGAAGAGATCTTCCGGCTGAATGTCCCGGACGGAACAGATCGCGCTTCCGTCTGTTCCGGACACATAACCGTATCCTCCGCCCAGGCGGGCGAGCGGCGAAAGACGGGAAAGGGATCCCGCGAGGAGCTCCATTCTGTGGCGGCTCCCGTTCAGGGCGATGTCCATGCGGTGCGCCAGGGACTCCGACACGTCCGCCTTCTCCCGCGCGGCGCGCAGGGCTTCCCGCATGAGGACTTCCAGACGCTCCCTCTGCGTGATCCGGTGCCGCAGGTCCTCCGTTTTTTTCAGCATAAGCCTGTCGAGGCGCTCCCAGGCCCGGTCCGCCGTGACGCGCTGGTCGCGGATCCTGGCTTCCGGCGAAAGATGTGCGAGTTCCCTCTCCATCTGCCGCGCCAGCAGGCGCTGCTCCTGGATCTTTTTGTGCAGCGCGCTGTCCAGCCCGCCCTGCAGAGCGCGGAGATCCTCCTCGAACTGCCGCAGGTCAAAGACCGCGAGCTCCGCTGCGGCCGAGGGCGTCGGCGCGCGCAGGTCCGCCACAAAATCCGTGATCACTGTGTCCGTTTCATGTCCCACCGCAGAGATCACAGGCGTTGCGCAGTCAAAGACAGCCTCCGCGACCCGCTCCTCGTTGAAAGCCCACAGATCTTCCAGGGAACCGCCGCCCCGCCCGATGATGATGACATCTGTCCCGTACGCGTCCAGGGCGCGGATCCCGCGCACAATGCTGTCCGGCGCCGCGTCTCCCTGCACTATGGCCGGGTACAGGATAATTTCAATATAGGGGTTTCTCCGTCTGGAAATCTGGATGATGTCGCGCACGGCCGCCCCGGTCGACGCCGTAACAATCCCGAGCCTCCGGATATAGCGGGGGATCGGCTGCTTATAGGCCGGGTCAAACATTCCCTGCTCGAGGAGCTTTTTCTTAAGCTGTTCAAAGCGCTCCGCGAGCGCCCCGACTCCGTCCCGGATGATCCGGTTCGCGTACAGCTGATAGCTCCCGGTTCTCTCGTAGACATCCACCGTCCCCGCGCAGATCACCTGATCTCCGTTCTGCATGGGAAAAGAAAGCCCCCTTCGCCGACCTGCGAACATGACGCAGGACAACGTCCCGGAGGCATCCTTGAGCGTGAAATAAATATGGCCCGTAGCTTGATGGTATTTGCAATTGCTCACTTCCCCGCGTACCAAAACACTGCGCAGCAGATAATCCTCCGTAAACATACGGCGGACGTACGCGTTGATCTGAGAGACAGAATATACATTACGCATGGCAGAAGGGGTTCCGTTCCATGTACAATCACCGAAACCTGAAAATGCCGTTTACGGTTTCGGGACAAAGGCTGCCAGCACGCCGTTGACAAACTGTCCGGCGCCTTCCTGTCCGAATTTCCTGGCCAGCTCTATGGCATCGTTGATCACGATGGCAGGCGGCGTGTCAGCTTCCGACTCCAGCTCATAGATTGTCATCCGGATCACCGCAAGTTCGACCTTGCCGATGCGCTCCGGCTTCCAGTTTTTGAGCGTCGAAGCAATCCGGGCGTCGATTTCCGGGAGCCTGTCCAGAATCGCGCAGAGCCTCTCCTCGATCCGTGCCCGGTCCTCCGGGTTCACGGTCAGATCCCCGATCTCAAAATAAAAGGGGAGCTGCTGCAACAATTCCTCCTTTGTGTTGAACTCCGCCCGGAAAAGCAGCTTGAATACCTGTTCCTTAAATGCCTTTTGTCTCATAGTCACCTGGTTTCTTGTTCCGTTATTCGGGAATGGAAATTCCGGAAATATGAATGTCCACGTCGATCACGGCCAGACCCGTCATCTCCTCGATCGCGCTTTTCACGCGCTTCTGCACGCGGCTGCTCGTCGTGGGAATATTGTAGCCGTATTCCATGATGATTGAGAGATCCGCCTTTACGCCTTCCTTCGTCACATCGACCCGGACGCTCTTCCCGATCTTCTTGATGCCTCCCTTGCTGATCATTTCCCGGGTGACATCGCCGGGCATGCAGGCCACGCCCTCCACATCGAGCGCCGCGAACGCCGCGATCATTGCCACAACGTCGTCCGCGATCCTGACAATCCCGATATCCGCCACGGTGACTGATTTATTATCCTGTGCCATATAGAGAAACCTCCGTGTTCTTTAACTGCAGGTTTTCAGATGCCGGTTGATCCGGTACCCGCGCGCGGAATGCACGCGAAATACGCGAAGAATGCGCGGGAATTTCACGCGGGTTTTCCGGGCGGAGTACAATCCGCATAGACTAAGGACCTGTAAACAATTAATCTGAGCATCTTTCTTGTCCGGCTTTCCGGTTACGTCGTCGGAAAGCCTCGCTGTACCGGGGATTGCCGCATGGCTGTCCCTTACACATTTTAGCATAGATCCCATGGTTTTGCATAGCAAAAAACAGCCCGGTTTCATTGCGGGTCAGTTTCCCCGAAAGCTCTCCGGCTCCGGCACGGGTCAGTTTCTGGAGAAATTCTCCAGCTCCAGCCCTTCGTTGCGGTCGAGCACCATCCCGACGGACCACGGATTGATGAACAGAAGCAGCGGGTTTCCCTTCAGGTCCCGGATGCGCTTCATATCTGTCGTACCGGTGATCTTCATGACGTCTATGTCTTTGTTTACGATCCAGCGGATATGCTCGTAGGGGAGCATTTCCAGGAGGATCTCGACATTATACTCGCTCTTCAGACGGAATTTCAGGACATCAAACTGGAGCATGCCGACCACGCCGCAGATGATTTCCTCCATGCCGGTGTTGTATTCCTGGAAAATCTGGATGGCGCCCTCCTGCGCGATCTGCGTGACGCCCTTGACGAACTGGTCCCGTTTCATGGTATCCACTTGCCGGACGCGGGCAAAATGCTCCGGCGCGAAGGTCGGAATCCCCTCGTAGCGGAAATTCCGCTTCGGCAGGCAGAACGTATCCCCGATGGAGTACAGTCCCGGATCGAATACGCCGATGATATCCCCCGCGTATGCCTCCTCCAGGATCTTCCGGTCGCTGGCCATCAGCTGCTGGGGCTGGGACAGGCGCTGAGTCCGCCCGGACTGCACGTGCCGGACCTCCATGCCGATCTCATAGCGCCCGGAGCAGATCCGCATGAAAGCGACGCGGTCGCGGTGCGCCTTGTTCATATTGGCCTGGATCTTGAAAATGAAAGCGGAAAATCCCTCTTCCACCGGATCTACGGGTCCCGTGTCGGCATTTCTGGGCGTGGGCGGGAGCGCCATATCGAGGAAATTCCGAAGGAAAACCTCGACGCCGAAATTGTTCAGGGCGGAGCCGAAAAAGACCGGGGTCAAAAGCCCCGCGCGCACCGCGTCGAGGTCAAACTCCGCGCTGGCGCCGTCCAGGAGTTCCACCTCGCCCTCCAGGGTCTCGAAGGGGTCTTTTCCGATCGCGGCTGTGATCCGCTCCGTATCCGAGAGAGGAATGCGTTCCTGTTTTCCCTCCTTCGTGCCCTTTTCCGTGTCCGAATACAGGATGACTTCCTCCGACGAACGCTCATAGACGCCGCGGAATCCCCGGCCCGAGCCGATCGGCCAGTTCATGGGGCAGGTGTCAATCCCCAGATTCTTTTCTATATCGTCCAGAAGCTCGAAGGTGTCCAGCGCGTCCCGGTCCATCTTGTTGATAAAAGTGAAAATCGGGATGTGGCGCATCGTGCAGACCTGAAACAGTTTCCGCGTCTGCGCCTCGACGCCCTTGGACGCGTCGATCACCATGACCGCCGAATCCGCCGCCATCAGCGTCCGATAGGTATCTTCCGAAAAATCCTGGTGCCCGGGTGTGTCGAGCAGGTTGACGCAGCATCCGTCGTACTCAAACTGCAGGACGCTGCTCGTGACCGAGATTCCCCTCTGTTTTTCGATCTCCATCCAGTCGGACACGGCATGCCGCGCGGTCGCCTTGCCCTTGACGCTGCCGGCGAGGTTAATCGCGCCGCCGTAGAGCAGGAATTTTTCCGTCAGCGTTGTCTTGCCCGCGTCCGGATGCGAGATGATCGCGAATGTGCGGCGACGCGCCACTTCTTCTTTGATTGAGGCCATATTGTATATCCTTTTATCCTGAAACGCAGGGGCAGTTTTACCCCGCGCGCCGCACAGGCAAAGGGACGATCCTCTGTGTCCGGTTCCCCTTGAGCACAGAGAACCGCCCCCTGTGTACTCTTTACACTGCTTATTGTTCCGCGGGTATTATTCCACGCTTCTTGTTCCGCGCTT
>JAUNJS010000388.1 GCA_030533125.1 Eubacteriales bacterium
GGGGCATATATTAATATATCAACTGGTCTTCTTTTTGTCAACACAAATTTTATAAAGAGCCGAATCATTTTTTTCATAATCTTAATATAAAAAAAAATAAAAAAATCACACTTTTTTTCCGCATGCGTGATACAATGTATGTGTTGCACGGAAACAATTAATAAAATGAAGCAATAGAAAATCATTCGGAGGTCAAGTTTATGAAAAGAAGGCTTGTAGCATATCTGCTCGTTTCCGCCATGGCAGTTGCCGTTTTCGCGGGATGCAGCAAGAAAGAAGCCGGCGACGCTGCTGCTTCCGCCGCGGAAGAGACAGTTAAGGAAGCTGAAGCGGATGCCACAGAGGAGAAGGTCGAAGAGGCTGCCGGAGAAGCGGTCGAAGCAGCTGCAGAACAGACTCCTGAGCAGACTGCCGAACAGCCGGCAGAGGAAGCAGCTGAGAACACCGGTTCCGAAGCGTCTGGCAACGCAGAGGCTGTCGCCGCGGAAGATGCTGCCGCGATCGAAGCAGCAGACGCAACAGAAGCTGATGCCGCATCCACCGCTGAAGCCGCTGTTACAGAGTATGCGGACGAAAAGGCGGAAGAAGGCGCTACGGAAGCTGCCGCAGAGAAGGTCGAGGATCTGATCGTGGATCCCGGCACGGTGTATACCGTTCGTTTCGGTGGAAATATCTACAGCACACCGGAAGAGAACGAAGCGAACATCATGTATTATGCAGAGCCCGGCAACCAGCTGCAGATCGATGAGAGGCTGGACAACTACTGGTACAAGGTGACCTATTATCTCGCCGGTGAAGGCATCGCTCATCAGGGTTACATCCAGATCCAGTAATCCACCGATGCTGTTCGGGTCTGATTTCCCTTAAGCCGGTTTTTAAGCCGGACTGTCTTCGGCAGCAAATCATTCACAAAAAGTCAAAAGGCTGATGTGCCTGCATTATTTTATGCAGTAAACATCAGCCTTTTCTTTTGCGCAGCTCACGCAGCTCTTCCCTGCAAATCACCCGGGCAGCTCAGGCTTTTCTTTCGCGCGGATTATTCCTGTAAGTCATCTGTGTGACGCACATCCGGAAAGCTCTTTCATTTTTTTCGCGCAAATCACCCGGGCAGCTCAGGCTTTTCTTTCGTGCGGATTATTCCTGTAAGTCATCTGTGTGACGCACATCCGGGCAGCCCGCTCACAGGTAGTCAAAAGATCCCCGGGGATGATCGGGCTCCGAACTTCGGCAGCGGCTCCTGCTGCAGGTCATGTAGAGGATCTGATATCTGGAACTGATCTCCCGCAGAAAACGGAGCGCGCCTTCCATTTTTTCGTCGTCCAGATTGGTAAAAGGGTCGTCCAGGATGATGGGAGGGCGTTCTCTGCGATACATGGCGTCCATGAGCGCGACACGAAGGCAGATTCCCGCCAGATCGCGGTATCCCATGCTGAGTTCCCTGGCCTGCCGCTGTCTGCCAATCTCCTCCACGGTGACATTTGCCCCGGCATCGACGCGGATTCCCGCGGCGGAGCAGCCGGTGATCGTCTCCCAATAGCCGCAGAACGCCCTGCGGACCGGATCCGCGTAGCGCGCTGTCAGAGACTGTTTTGCCTTTGCAAGCAGAGACGCGGCTGCGGTAAGCTGCCTGAACTGCTGCTCTTCCTTCGCCTGCCGAACGCGCAGTTCCTTCAGGCGAAGCGCCGCCTCCTCCTGTTCTTCAAGGTCTGCCAGCAGCGCCTGCAGTTCTCCTTCGCCCTCCATGATTCCGCTTCTGCAGGATATAATTTCCTCCTGCAGCCCGCGGATCTTCCGGCGCAGGCGCAGAATCTCTCCTTCCTCAACAACAGACTGTCCCTCCTCCCGTTCCGGCAGTCCCGATGCGGACGGTTCTTCCTGCCCTGAAAAAAGTTCCGATGCGGACGGGGGGTTCTGCCCTGATAAATTCTCCTGCGCGGCCGGGACTTCCTTCACTGTCGAGATCTCCGGCACGGGCAGGCGTTCCCGTGCCGGAAGCCTGCCTGTCGCGGATGGCTGTTCCGGCAATTGTCCGTCGTTTTCCCTCCGGATAATTCTTCCGAAAACTTCTCTTCGCCGATTTTCCGCAGTCCTCCGGAGAAGGAGCGCCGCTGCCAGAAGGACTGCGCCGATCAGAGACACAGCTGCTCCGAAACCTGTGCCGCCCATCAGGACAGCGGTCAGACCGGCAGCCAGAATCACCGCTCCGGCAGCGCCCGAAAAATAGATCTGTTTCCACTCCACCGCCTCCTGCCGCGCATCCCGGGCTTTCCCGGTGTCCTGCGCGAGCCGTCCTTCCAGCCGCGCTTTCCTCTTTTGCACAGTCTTCAGACCGGTTTCCCCTGCTTCATTCCGCTCCTGCTGTCCGGTCTTCTCCCGCGCGGCCTTCCGTCCGATTTCCTCTGTGTCCCGTGTGTCTTCCCGCTCCTGCCGCCCGGCTTTCTCCTGTGCGGACTTCCGTCCGGTTTCCTCCGTCTCTCTTGTATCTTCCCGCTCCTGCCGCCCGGCTTTCTCCTGTGCAGCTTTCAGCACGGTCTCCTCCGCGGCATACAGCCGTTCCTCGGTTGTATGAAGCTCTGCTTCCAGCAGTGTCAGTTTTCGTTTCCGGGTTCTCTCGATCTCCCGGCTCTCCCGAATCCTGTTCTCCGTGTCCGCGCGGCCTGCTGTTTCCCGTTCCAGTTCTGCAGCCTCCGCCGCCAGCCGGTACAAAGAACCCGAGGCGCGCCGCGGTGTCAGGCGGTTTGCCGCGTCTGTCAGATGCTTCATCGCGGATGCATAGCTTCCCATGTCCCCGGCGCGGTCCGCCAGGTCTCCGATCAGCGCATTGACATCGTCCGTCGCCTCCGTCTCACAGTCCTGCTGCGCAATCATTACAGTGCGTAAAAAAGAGGCGCGGTTCAGGTGAAACAGCTCCTCCCCGAGTTTTTCGGAAAAATCAAAACTGGGCAGGTTCGTCTCCGTATTCCTCAGTTCAAAAGTATCCTCGGAGGGACGCTTTCCGAAAAAACGTGTCACTTCGTATTCTCTTCCGGCCGTCTCAAAAAGCAGCTGTCCCCCGAAGAGACCGCCCTGCCACGGAGTGAAGCGGACCCGGTCGCCGGGCGCGCCGGAGGACTTTCCCTTTCCGCTTCCGGGCAGCCCGTAAAACATCGCGCAAAGAAAAGCCGCGAGGGTGCTCTTTCCCCACCCGTTCCCGCGGCAGATCTCATTGACGTCGTCCGAGAAAACATATTCAAAATTCCTCAGCCGCCCGAAATTTTCAATATGGCAGTAAATCAGCTTCATCCGTATTATCCATCAGCTTCCGGCTTTTACCCTTATTTCCGCCGGTTCCTCCCCGGTTTTTCCGGTTTCCATCCTGTTTGCAGCGGAGTCTCTCCGCACTCCAACGAATCTCTTCCTGTTTTCCGCCGGTTCCTCCCCGGTATTCTCCG
>JAUNJS010000077.1 GCA_030533125.1 Eubacteriales bacterium
CTATTGACAAAACTCCCCGGGTTTTATATATTTAAAACAGTGTTGCGCAACACTGTTGCTATTAGACTTGGAGGAGGGATTCATGGCAAAGCGTGTCGAGGGAATGACAGAAAAACTGCAGGAACAGGCAATGCAGGAATTTTGTCGGCATGGTTATATGGGAGCATCCCTGAGAACCATCTCCGAGAACGCCGGAACCACACCAAGATCCATCTATACAAGGTATGACGATAAAGAGGGCCTGTACTGTGCACTTGTTTCCGAGTGTGCCGAAACGCTGAAAAGCAAAATCGGGAGCTATATGGAAGGCTATGCTGCGAGGCCGGCTGACGAACAGAGGATGCTGTTCCACGACGAAATATTTGACGCCGAGTATCAGGGGTACATCCGGGATATCGTAGGATATATCTATGATAACTGGGATGTCGTCAGACTGCTCGTCTGCAAAAGCGAAGGTACGAAATATGCGCACTTTGTAGATGAGATTGTCAGCATCGATGAGAACTATACATTAAGGTATATCGAAACGACAGGAAACGATGTCCTTACATCAGGCAGGGCAACCACGCAGCTTGTCCATCTGCTTTGCAGTTCTTTCATACATGGTTTCTTTGAGATTGTCAGGCACGACATGAAAAAAGAAGACGCAGAAAGGTACATAGTCCAGCTTCAGGGTTTCTTTGCCTGTGGGTGGGACCGTTTGTTCAACCCCTGAGGAGGATTTATTTTTTGCCCATTAGTTAGTTATTACTAATTAATATAACGCTTAACTTACGAGGAGGACTCTCTATGAAAAAGTCATTGCTGAAAAAGATGTTTTCCCTGATGATTGCTGCGATCATAACAACGGCTGTCTGCGCCTGTGCCGCCGGGAGCAGTGAAGCACAAAGCACGGAAAACGCCCAAGAGACAGCAGCGGGCGATGTGACACCGTATGACCAGCCGCTGGAAGCGGCAGTCATCGAGATCGGAACTGCCGATGAACTGCTCGCGTTCGCAAAGAGCGTAACAGATGGTTCTATGGGCGGGTATGCCGGACAGACGGTGGTCCTTACCGCAGACATTGACTGTGCAGGAATCGAATGGACACCGGCCGGTACAATGGACCTGGAGGACATGAGCAATTACTCCTGCATGTTCCAGGGCGTATTTGACGGGCAGGGCCATAGAATCTCAAACGTGACATTTGAATCTGACTATCCGATCTGCGGTGTCGGTATCATCGGGATGAATCTCGGAGAAGTGAAAAACCTGACAGCTGAGAATATACAGATCCATTGCACAGATACTTACTCAATGGCCGTCGGCGCTGTTGTTGGCTATAATATGGGCGTGATCCATGATGTGACCCTTACCGGGGAAAACGAGGTTGCCGGAGTCAATGCTGCCGGCGGCATTACCGGCGGTTCAACAAACCATGTATATAATTGCACTGTTGATGGAACGACAATCAGAGTGCTTGGTGATAATGACTTTTCAGATGGCAGGATTATCCAGTGTGATGTGGCTGAATGCGGAGGCCTTATAATCGGCGGCAGCTTTGGCGGTACGATGGAAAACTGCACGGCAAAAGGAACGATTATTGCGGAAGGCAACGAGCCTGTTGGTCTGGGCGGCATTGCAGGATGCCTGGAGATGATGGATTCTGTAACTGACTGCACAGCAGATGTCGAAATTATTTCTGAAAAAGGCGGCCACGCAATCGGTGGTCTTTGCGGATACAGCGGAACCCATTCCGTCGGCGATATCGCCTTGATGACGGAAGGCGTGGAAACACATGAATATCCCGGAATCATCCGCAACTGCCATGTGACGGTCAAAATGAATGTCCCCGGAGCGACACATGTCGGCGGCTTGATCGGCACAGGCCTTTACTATTACGGCGAGGAGACGGCTTTCAGGATCGTGGATTGTTCTGTGAACGGTGAGATTGTTGGAGCTGTTACTCCGGGTTCTGTTGCCGGACGTGCAGAAAACAGCGTGATCGAAAGCTGCGAGGCGTCTGTCACACTTGATGGTGAGGAACTGACAGATCAGACAGGCACGACTGACAGGATGTATGAGAGCGGCGATCAGGAAGAAGAGGAGGAAACCGAGGCTGACGAAGCCGCATAATTCCTATCTGCCCCTGTGTCACGTTTTTAGAAGAGTACTTGGGAATTCCCCCCACCCACTCTGCTGAAATCGCGATACAGGGGCTTTTTGTTTTTGCCAACATCTTTTCGTTTCTTACATTTTCGTTCCGGCTCCTGGGAAAAACGCCGGGAAGAAATACGGAATATGTATACTTGACAACGTTGGTTAACCTTGTTAACATATTATTAGCTTTATCTAACCCGCCTATCTCAGTTCTGAGATAGGCGATATGTATGAATGGGGGTTAGTTAATGCAAACAATGTTGCGTTAGCTGACGAGCACACCAGGAGGTCAACAATATGGATGCAAGACAAAAAGAACCGTCCCCAATGGCATGGGTTCTGGGACAGACCGGGGATCACGGCGGGGAGTACGTGCGCAGCGTCGTGCTTGCTGTGATCGGCGTCGGCTTTTCCGTCGCGCCGTACTTTGTGGTCACGCAAGTGGTCCAAGCACTGATGGCCGGAAATCAGGATTTCAGCTTTTATCTGACAAGGTGCTTCATCATGGCTGTGTTTTGGCTGATCCGCGTACTGTGCCATGCCTTTTCTACAGCAACGAGCCATAAAGCGACTTTTGCCGTCCTCGGCGAGATCCGCAAGCGCTGCACGGAGAAGCTGACAAGGATGCCGCTTGGCGCTGTCCTGGAGGAGAGTTCAGGCGCCTTGAAGAACACGCTGATCGAACGCATCGACAGCATTGAGACGACGCTGGCACATATCGTGCCGGAGTTTACGGCAAATTTCCTGATCCCGGTCATCATCCTCGTCTATATTTTTATGATCGACTGGAGAATGGGGCTTGCGTCTCTTGCCACAGTGCCGCTCGGCATGTCCTGCTATGTGTTCATGATGGCGGGAAGCGCGAAGTTCTATGAGCACACAGTGACTGCGACAAAGGCTCTGAACGATACCGCGGTCGAATATATCGGCGGTATTCAGGTGATCAAGGTTTTCGGGAAGACCAAAAGCTCCTATGACCGCTTTGTCCACGATGCTTATGAGGCGGCCCACAGCTTTATCGACTGGATGAGGGCGAGTATCATCCCGTTCACCTTTGCCATGGTGATCATGCCGGCGACGATGGTGTCCGTACTCCCGATCGGCGGACTGCTTGTCAAGAGCGGGAGCCTGAGCGCGGAAGACTTCATCACCGTCATCATCCTCTCCGTAGGCGTGATCACGCCCATCATCACTATGATGAGCTATTCGGACGATATCCGCACCATGGGAACGATCTTCGGCGAGGTGCGGAAGATCCTGGAAGCCCCGGAAATGGAGCGCCCGGCGACAGGCGCGGCTCCGTCGGAAAACCATCTGAGCCTTCACGATGTACGCTTTTCCTATCAGGATACGGAAGTCCTGCACGGCGTCTCGCTGGATATTCCGGAGGGCTCTTTTGTGGCGCTGGTCGGGCCGAGCGGGAGCGGCAAGAGTACGATCGCGCGGCTCGTTGCTTCTCTCTGGGATGTGAACGGAGGAAGCATTACATTGGGCGGGATGGATATCCGGAACATCCCGCAGGATGCATACGCGGACAAGGTCGCATTTGTCTCACAGGATAACTATCTGTTCAACATGAGCGTGCGGGAGAACATACGCCTCGGGAAGCCCGACGCGACCGACGCCGAGGTCGAAGACGCGGCAAAAAAGTCAGGCTGCCACGATTTCATCATGGGCCTCGAAAATGGCTATGACACATTGGTCGGCTCTTC
Organism: Eubacteriales bacterium; assembly: GCA_030533125.1. Lineage (GTDB taxonomy): Bacteria > Bacillota > Clostridia > Lachnospirales > Lachnospiraceae > CAG-791. The sequence continues at coordinate 3,852 of JAUNJS010000077.1, forward strand.
CGGAGGCCACCTTTCAGGCGGTGAGCGGCAGCGCATCTCCATTGCCCGCGCGATGCTCAAAAGCGCGCCGATCGTCATCCTGGATGAGGCAACCGCTTATACAGATCCCGAGAACGAGGCTGTTATTCAGCGCTCTGTTTCAAAACTGACGGAAGGCAAGACGCTGATCGTCATTGCGCACCGTCTCTCTACGATTACGGACGCGGACAGGATCTATGTTGTAAAAGACGGAAGGATCGATGACAGCGGCACCCATGAAGAGCTTCTTTCCCGTCACGGTCTGTATGAGACGATGTGGAAGGCCCACTTGGAGGTGAGAGACAATGGTTAAGATCATTCGAAAATTCTTCATGTTCTGCGGCAGGGAAAACAGGAACAAATTCGAGACTTCCGTATTGCTGGGAGTTCTGCAGGCCATCTTTCAGGCACTCAAGATCCCTGCCATTGCCGCTATGGTGCGCGCCTTATTGTCCGGTGCAGTTACGTCCAGGGATATCCTGATGAGCTTCGGGATCATGCTGCTCTCCATTATCGGCGCGGGGCTTGTCAAGGCAAAAGCCACTATGCTCCAGACGGAGGCCGGATACGATACCTGTGCCGGAAAGAGAGTGGAGATCGCCGAGCATATGCGGTACCTGCCCATGGGCTACTTCAATGCGAACAGCTTGGGACAGATCACCTCTGTCACCACGAACGTAATGGAGAATCTGGAAAATGTGGCGACACGTGTGATCATGATGGTCTGTGAAGGGATGCTTACGACGAGTCTGATCATCGTCATGCTGCTGTTTTTTGACTGGCGCATTGCACTGGTGCTTCTGTGCGGTTTCGTGCTCTTCCTGTATGCAAATACTTATCTGCAGAAAGCGGCAGGAAAGCTTGCAAAAAAGAAGATCGACGACGATGAAAAGCTGATCGAGAAGGTCCTGGAGTATCTGCAGGGCATGGCCGAGGTGAAAGCGTATCATCTGACCGGTAAAAAGAGCCGGGAACTCAATGAAGCCATAGCCGCAAACAGCAAGACCAATACGGATATGGAGTTTACACTGATTCCCTGTATGACCGTTCAGAACCTGATCTCCAAGCTGACCGGCGTGGCCATGGTGCTGTGCACCTGCGCGTTTTACTGCAGCGGCAGCATGGAACCGCTGACCGCTGTAGTGATGGTGATCTCGGCGTTCATCGTCAATGCGAGTCTTGAAACGGCGGGCAATTACTCGGCACTTCTGCGCGTCGTTGACGTCAGTGTGGACCGGGCGCAGGCGATTCTGGATACTCCGCAGATGGATATTTCCGGTGAGCAGATTGCTCCGAAGACAAGGGATATCGGGGCCTTAAATGTGGAATTTTCCTATGACAGGCGGAAAATCATCGACGGGATCACACTGACGATCCCCGAAAAGACGACGACGGCCATCGTCGGTCCTTCCGGCGGAGGCAAGACGACACTGGTCAATCTTCTGGCGCGGTTCTGGGATGCAGACGCCGGCAATGTCACGCTGGACCACCGGGATGTGCGGGACTACGACATGGATTCCCTGATGGAAAACTTCTCCTTTGTTTTTCAGAGCGTATATCTGTTCCACGATACGGTGGCGAACAACATCCGTTTCGGCAGACCGGAAGCTCCCATGGAAGAGGTGATCGAAGCGGCGAAGAAAGCCTGCTGCCACGAGTTCATCACAGCATTGCCCGACGGCTATGAAACGGTGATCGGAGAGGGAGGAGCATCTCTCTCCGGCGGAGAAAAGCAGCGTATTTCCATCGCCAGGGCCATGATGAAGGACGCGCCGGTGATCTTTCTTGATGAGGCTACCGCCAACGTGGATCCGGAGAACGAAAACGACCTGATGCGCGCAATACAGGCACTTACTGAAGAAAAGACCGTCATCATGATCGCGCACAGGCTGAAGACCGTTGAGCACGCGGACCAGATCCTTGTGGTCGAATCCGGGAAGATCGTCCAGCAGGGCACGCATGCAGAACTGATGGAGCAGGACGGCATCTATAAAAAATTCATCGGCGAACGCCGCGAGGCAGCGAGCTGGAAGGTCAAGAAACAGGCATAGGAGTCAGGGCATATAAAAATCGAATAGAGATACAAAGCATCAAGACACAGAAATCCGGCAGTTTCCTGCCGGATTTCTTGTGAAATAAAGGGGATTCGCTAATTTCTTACAGAAACAGCGCGGAAATGTGAAACACGATGCAGGCGAGCACCAGTGCGCCGCCGATGTAGAAAGCGGCTACGCGGGCTGTCCACTTGAGGGAATGGGACTCGCGGAAAGTCGTGGTCAGCGCCATGACGCAGGGAACGTTGAACGTGCAGGCGAACAGGAAGGCCAGCGCTTCGGGCTTTGAGATGTTCTGCGACATGGTGGCTGCCAGTGCCGCATTGTCCTGCACGGCAGTCTTGGCAAAGAAGGTGGCCTCCATCAGATTGCTCTTTCCGACGAACGCGGCGTTAAGTACGCCGAGCACGGCCTCTTTAGCGAATGCGGAGCTGACAAAAGCCATGAAGGTCTGCCAGCCGAGACCGAAAAACCGGGTTACGGGTTCAATTGCGGTACCGACACGATAGAGAAGGCTGCCTTCAATACTGCCGCTGCCGCTGAAGGAGAAAGCGTAGAAGAACAGCGACACCAGTGTGACAGTACTCAGCGCGCGTTTGAAAATATCCCACGCCTTCATGAAAGCTTCCCTGATGATGTGTTTCCAGTGCGCTTTGTGGTACGGAGGGAGCTCCATGATCATGCCGCTCCTTGTCTCCGCAGGCGCAAGGGTGCGGCCGAACACCAGGGAGACGATCCACATCATCAGAGCCATGTAAACCAGGATCAATAAGCATACCAGCAGCGTTCCGGCCGGGCCGAAGAACATGGAGGAGATCACGGGGATCACGCCCCAGATCGCGCCGCACGGCACTGCCCAGACCACTGCCATAGCCAGCATCCGCTGCCCCCAGTTATCCATGATGCGGGTGCCGCAGGCGCCTCCGATGGTACACCCGAAGCCCATGAGCAAGGGGCAGATCGCCTTCCCCTGCAGGCCAAGGCGGGAGAGCACGCCGTCAAACTGATAGGCGGCACGGGCAAGGAATCCAATCTCCTCGAGAAAGCCAAAAACCAGATTGACGCCAAACACAAAGCTCGCCATGGAGATGGTAAAATACAGAATGTTCGGGATCACCATGCTGAACACGGAGACCAGCCAGGGATGGACGTTCCAGCCGTTCAGCAGATTGGAGACTGGCTTATTGAGTACTGCGGGGATCATTGACCCGATGGTCATGAAGGGCATCATGACGATCATAGCCACCAGGAATGCGGCCAATACGACGACGATGCACAGTATTTTGCCCAATACGGGGCTCGTGGTGAGCCGGTCGAATCTGGAAAGCTTATAGTCGGGAGAGTCTGCGTGGGTCACATCCTTGAGCATTTGCGCGATCCAATCGTACTTGGCCTGGCTCTGCGCCAATACGGCTTCCCCGGTGACGCCGACTGTTGTCTGCGGCACGGAGGACAGTTTATGCGGATCCTGCAGTTCCCTTTCAAAGAGGCCCTTTAGCTCTCCGTAGCCCTTGTGATCTGCTGCGGTGAAGGGAAGTACAGGGATTCCCAGCCGTTTCTCGAGAAGCTTAAAGTCGATCTCTTTCTTCTGTGTTTTGACCACGTCCATCATATTCAGCAGCAGCACGGCGGGCTTGTCCAGCGCGGCAAACTCCGCGACCATGAACATGCTGCGCTCGAGCTGGGAAGCGTCCACCAGGATGCAGACAAGATCAGCCTGCCCCGATCTAATGAACTCCGCTGTGATGATCTCCTCGTCGGAATTGCCGGAGAGGCCGTAACTGCCGGGCAGGTCAGTCACTGTATAGCGCGTACCGTTGTGCATATAATAGCCGTCATTTTTCTCTACAGTCTTGCCCGGCCAGTTGCCTACATGCTGTCTTGCGCCGGTCAGAGCGTTGTAAACTGTGGATTTTCCGGAGTTGGGCTGTCCCAGTAATGCGATTCTTGTGTTCATGCGATTTCCACCTCTATCCTTTCTGCATCTTCCCGGTTCAGTGCGATCAGCGTCTCGCGCAGATAGATGAGGACCGGCATTTTTTTGTCGTTGCGAACCGTCTGAAATGCCGCGCCTTCTGTGATCCCGATGGATGTAACGCGGTTCATAAAGTGCGCGTCCCCTTTGATCTCGCGGATTGAGCCGTGCTGATCCGCTTTTGTTTCCGTCAGTTTCATGTTGTGCCCCCTTTCTGATTAGATATAGCTAACTATATGCCTTAAAAATTGCCTCACGATGTGTGAGGCTGTTGTGGTGAAAAATGACCTCCGGGGTCGTTTTGCTTTACTCCTCCGGAAGATCCGTCATGTTGCTCAGGCTGAACCCGATCGTCGACGCATTGTGCAGTAATGCCGTTACCGATGAAGGGAACACGCAGAATACACCCATAAGGATCAAAAAAGAGTGAAACGAAATGATCTTTCTGTAATTGTCGTGGATCCGCTGCATCAGTGCGTTGCTGAGCCGCCGCATCGTGACCAGTGACCGAAGGTCGTCCTCGGAAATAGTGACATCGGCGATCTCCCTGGTGATCGCGGCACCGCTGTTGATCGCCACTCCGCAGTCGGATTCCGAGAGAGCGGGAGAGTCATTTACGCCGTCCCCCGCCATGATCACTTTTTTGCCGCATGTGTGTAAGCTTTTTCGCATCCCGGCTGCCAAGTATTTTGGCACCATAGCTGCCAAAAAGAATCTGACTGTTCGGGTGGATTGCTTTCAGAAATCAAACCGTACTCGCCGAAATATACGATGGTTAGTATAATCTAATCCAATTATATACAAAAGATTGAAAAAAACAAGCTGACACTAGAAAAATCACGTATATATTTTGGCTGTATATGTATAACCAGGAAAATGCGCGCCTTTTAATGGGCGCGATTAAAAACGATTTTGATTAGCTCTATATGACCAAGAGGCTGAATTCAAAGAACAACAGGAGAGTCAGCAATGAGCGTAGTTATATCAGGTGGAAACGAATGCGTGGAAAGGCAGTATAAAGAACTCTGTCGAAAGAACAAATACAAGGCGAAAATCTTTAGCAGACCTGCCGGAGAAGTTCCTCTACGAGAAGTGAACCTAAACAGAAAATGAAATAAAAAAGCCCGGCCTGTGGTTTGATGAATCGCAGGCCGGGCTTTCTTTGATTTAAACGAAAATCGCAAGATGAAAAATCAGCGCAGCCCGTTCCCGGCTTCCCGGTTTGCTCTGAAGAGCTTTCAGAATCTGAGCCTTAATTGCACTCCGTCCAACAAGCGTGTCCGGCCTGTTTCCGTGACAGCGTTTCGGGCGTTCTGAGGGTTTACGGCTTTTTCAGGCGAAAACACCGGTCAGTCCCGCTTTGTCTACGCGTTCGCGGATCTCTTCCGGATCGGTCGAATACAGATGCAGTTCCTTCATGCGTTCAAAGAACACTCCTCCCGCGAAGGTATATCTTTCGTTATAGATTTTCTCCTCGACAAATTTTTTGTGGGAGAGCGAGATGATATTTCCCACGGCGAGGGTATCCGGGAGGATCATGAGACCGGCTCCTTCCGCATATTTTGCGGCGTTGTATCCCGCGAGAGCGCCTGTTGTCACGGCCTCTGTGTGTCCGATCAGGGGCGCGCCCTTCTCTCCGCCGCAGAAAAGATTGCTGACGCCGATCGTCTGCATGGTGTCCAGGCAGGGCGCGACAGAGAGGTATCTGATGGAATTGCCCCTCCCCGCGGAATAGGGATCGACGTACTCCGCGCGTTCGAGGCCGGGGATCTTCCGCAGTTTGTCCAGGGGATAGTAGCTCGTCATCAGCTTTGCGGATCCTGTATCCAGCAGAATGACATTTTCACTGTATTCTTTGAGGGCGTACTGCCTGCAGGCCTTCTGTCCGAGCTTGTCATAGTTGACGTCTTCTTCGGGGACTTTCAGGATCACGACGCCCTTTTCGTTCAGCTCCGTCCTGACGGATTCGCTCATGCTTTTTTTGTCTATTTTGCAGGCGCCGGAAAAAACGCCCGGGGTCCCGTCGGCGCGCAGGCTTGCCAGGTCTTTGATCCCGCATTTGGCGGTGAGGCTCACGCGCGGTCCGAAGGTCGGGCATCTCTGGATGCACATGGAACATCCGTGTCCGTATTTCAGGCAGTTTCCCATGGGCCCCGAGGAGCCTGTTGTCTCTACAAATACATCTCCTTCGATCGCGGTATTGTCATTCAGGACGACAGCCTGTAGGGAATCTTTCTCTTTGACAACATCCATGACATGCGATTCAAGCATCACCCGGATGCCGGCGTCCAGGAGAAGTTCCCGGACATAGGGCTCGATCGCGCCGACATCATAGAGGGACGCGTGTTTATGCCCCGGGAAATCCAGATTTGTGTGCAGCGCGCACTTGTCCATGATATCAAAAAGCTCCCCGGCGCCAAGAGCTTTCATTTCCTCGGCCGCGGTGAAACGTCCGTTGTTCCTGAAAATCCCGCCGACGTTGCCCGCCCCCAGAAGAAGGTCTGTTTTTTCGATCAAAACGACTTCGGCGCCGGCTTTCTTTGCCTGCAATGCCGCAGAAACGCCTGACCATCCACCGCCTGTAACCACTATTCTGCTCACGATGATTCTGCCTCCTTTATCCCGTTCCGGTTTGTTGCTGACATTGCGGTCTGAAC